>NZ_JAMYMF010000010.1:0-187163 GCF_040318415.1 Mesorhizobium sp. M1163
CCCCCCAATCAAAACCTTTTCGGGGCGGCGCCTTGGTTTTTTTTTTAACCACCCCCCCACACGGGTTGTTTTTGTGCCGTTTGCGGGCGCGGGGTTTTTATTGGGCCGGGCGGCGCTGCCGTCTTTTCTTCGTCTTCGTCATGTTCTATGTCTGCGGCAGAGCGCGGGGGCGCGTCTTGTCAACAGCAAAACCATCCGGTACGCCCCGCTCATGACAGTTACCGTCCGTTTCGCCCCGTCACCGACTGGCCGCATCCATATCGGCAATGCGCGCACCGCTTTGTTCAACTGGCTGTTCGCCATCAAGAACAAGGGCCGCTTCATCCAGCGCTTCGACGATACCGACGTTGCCCGTTCGACGCAGGAATTTTCCGACGCCATCCTTTATGACCTGCATTGGCTGGGCATCTTCCCCGATGCCACGGAGTATCAGTCGCGGCGGGTCGAAATCTATGATGCCGCACTGGAAAGGCTGAAGGAGGCCCGCCTCGTCTATGCCTGCTATGAGACGCCTGAAGAGCTCGACCTGAGGCGCAAGGTGCGCCGCACGCGTGGGCTGCCGCCAGTCTATGGCCGCGAGGCGCTGACGCTGGCACCCGAGCAGGTCGCGGAATATGAGGCCGATGGCCGGCGGCCGCACTGGCGCTTTCTGCTGCCCAACTTCAGCAGCGATCCGCTGCAGCCGGAGCGCACCGAAATCCACTGGAACGACCTGGTGCGCGGCGAGGAGACCGTCGACCTCGCCTCGCTTTCAGATCCCGTTCTGCGGCGCGAGGACGGCACCTATCTCTACACAATGCCTTCGGTGATCGACGACATCGAAATGGGCGTCAGCCATGTCATTCGTGGCGACGACCACGTCACCAATAGCGGCGTCCAGATAGCCCTGTTCCGGGCGCTCAGCGCCGAGCCGCCGGTGTTCGGCCACCACAATCTTCTGACAACAGCATCAGGCGAGGGGCTTTCCAAGCGCACCGGCGCGCTGTCCATACAGAGTCTGCGTGAGAGCGGCATAGAGCCAATGGCGGTCGCTTCGCTGGCGGTACTCGTCGGTACCTCGGAAAACGTCGTGGCGGTGCCGACGATGGCTGAACTTGCCGAGCGCTTCGATCCGGCGGCAACATCGAAATCCGCCGCCAAATTCGATCCGGACGAGCTCTTCGTGCTCAACCGCACGCTGCTGCACCACATGCCCTTTTCCGAGGCGCGCGACCGGCTGATCGTGCTCGGCATCTCTGGCGAACAGGCCGAGCCTTTCTGGCTGGCGGTGCGCGGCAATCTCGACAGGCTGGCCGATGCGGCGATCTGGTGGCGCACACTTCGCGACGGTCCAGAGGAGCCGGCGGAGTTTTCCGACGATGACCGCGACTTTCTTCGCCAGGCGTTCGAACTGCTGCCGGAGGAGCCTTGGAACGGCACCGTCTGGAAAGACTGGACCGGCAAAATCCGAGCGGCGAGCGGCCGTAAGGGCAAGGCGCTGTTCATGCCGCTGAGGCTGGCGCTTACGGGACAGCCTTCGGGTCCGGAGCTTGCAGATCTGTTGCCGCTGCTGGGTCGGGAAGGAACGTTGGCCCGACGACCCTGACCTTGCGCTGTTCGGGCGGCGGCAGGGACGTCAGCGAAGGCACGGGTTTGACGGCAAGGCGTCTGATCGCCTCACGGTCGAGGCCGCCTTCCGCGTTGGCCAAGGTCGCTTCGGATCGTTCCGGGCTGGGCGGGTTGCCGGCGATGATTTCGAAATTCTGCGCGGCATTGCAGCCGCAGGCCGGCGGCCGTGGCATGTCGGACTGCTTGTAGAGGTAGGCCGTCGGCAGTTCGATATAAGGCCTGCCGGTCACCGAAGACGTCATGGACGCCGAATCGCTGTTCATGCCGCGCGTGTAGAAAACCTGCATCTCGGTGCCGGGGCAGCTCGATTCGCAATTCTTCTGGTCGCGCTCGAAATCGCCGAGCGAGGCAGCATTCGACATCGGGAAGAAATAACCGTCGCAGGTCCGCACACACATGGTGCGGAATTCTCCTCGCGGCTGGCCCATGTCGGCGTTGTTGAGCAGGGTGCGGATGTTGCCCGGCTGACTTAGCTCTTCAGCCTGGCGGGGCTCTTCACGCTGGTCGGGCGCACCGGGTTCACTGCCCAAAAGCTGGTCGAGCAGGTTTCCGTTGCCATTTTCCTCGCTGGCTTCGCGGACCGGCGCGGGCGTCGGCGCCGCCGCATCGTCGCGGCAGCCATTGGCGTCGAGCGAGGCCAATATGCGCGCGCGATCGCGTCGCGAACCACCGCCGGCAAGATCGGCGCGCTTGGCCTGCAGGTCGTCGAGATTGGCTGTCATGCGATCGATGGTCGCGTCGAGTGCTGCGCATGCGTTGGCGTTGCGGCGAGACAGCGAAAAGCCGCAGCCGGCGCTGCTGGACTGGCTGACGGCTTTTGAAATCTGCTGGCGCTGCCGGGCGATCGCGTCGTCATATTTCCTGAGCAAGGCCGGCTTGCCGCCGCCACCGCGAGAAGCGGCGGCAAGGTCGGCTTCAAGCTGGCGGCAGAGGCGGGAAGCGGCCTGCGCCTGAGTGACGGCAATGCCGCACAGTAGCAGGGCACCGAGCAGCGCGGCGGCCCGCGTCAGCTTGCAACTTGCGCCCGTCATCCCTCCGAAACTCCGCCTGCCTGTCGTTCAGAAAGCTACCGCGCTTGCGGTTAACCGTTTGTTTAGCATACCGCCGATTCCGGCTTCAGCCCAAATGCGCGATGGCTTGCCTGTGCGCGGCTTCGACCACGACCAATGCTGTCATATTGACTACGCCCCACGACGTATTCGGACAGAGCCAGAACCGCGACATCCTGGCGTTGCACGAAAAAGGCGTATTCGCCCAGAAGAATGCCTGGATCCAGCAATGCCCGGAGGCTTGGCATGACCGCGATTACCCGTCGAGCCGCAGTGCAATTTGGTCTTTTGTGCCTGGCGATGCCGGTTGCCATGGCGCAGGAAAAGCCCATCACGCCGGATTGGGGCACCAAATTGGTCGAAGCCGCCCGTGAGCAGATCGGCGTCACCACGCTCTACGATCCGACCTATACACGCCTGGCCTATCCGGGCGGGGACGTTGAGCCCGAGCGGGGTGTGTGCACGGATGTCGTGATCCGTGCCTATCGCCGCGCCTTCGATCTCGATCTGCAAGAATTGGTGCATGAGGATATGCGGGCCAATTTTGCCGCCTATCCGAAGGCTTGGGGCCTGAAAGCGCCCGACCGCAACATCGACCACCGCCGTGTGCCCAATCTTGCGGTCTATTTTGAGCGGCGCGGTGCTGCCTTGCCCGTCAGCCAAGACCCCGCCGACTATCGGCCTGGGGATCTCGTCGCCCAGATGCTGCCCGGCAATCTGTCGCATATTGCCATCGTGTCGTCCAATCGCTCCACTGTGGTGCCGACAAGAGGGCTGGTCATTCACAATATCGGTGGCGGCGCCAGAGAAGAGGACACTTTGTTTGCCTTCAGGCAGACAGGGCATTTCCGATTCAAGCCAGTCTGAGAAAGCCTGCGGCTACCCCAGATCGACGATGGCTTGCGCCTTATGCGCTGCTTCGACCACGGCCAGTGCCGTCATATTGACGACGCCGCGCGAGGTGACCGACGGCGTCAATATGTGCGCCGGGCTGTCGGTGCCGAGCAGGATCGGGCCGACATGCAGCGCGTCCATCATCGTGCGCAGCGCGGTCAGCGTGATGTTCGCCGAATCGAGATTGGGGAACACCAGCAGATTGGCTTCGCCCTTCAGCCGCGAATGCGGATAGACGCGCTGGCGCAGCTGCTCCGATAGCGCCGAGTCGGCATGCATCTCGCCGTCGCATTGCAGGTCGGGCGCGATGCGCGCCAAGATCGCCGCCGCCTGCCGCATCTTCATGGCGCTTGGCGAATCGCGGGAGCCAAAATCCGAATGCGATAGCAGCGCTGCCTTGGGCTCGATGCCGAAACGCTGAATCTCCTCGGCCGCCAAAACGGTCATCTCAGCAATCTCCTCGGCGGTCGGATCGACGGAGACATGGGTGTCGGTAAGGAAAATGATGCCGCGCTGCGAGATCAGCATGGAAAGCGTCGACAGGTCGCGATCCCTAATGCCGGCGCGCGGCCCGATGATCAGCGTCACGTTGCGCAAATGGCGCTCGAAGCGGCCTTCGAGGCCGCAGACCATGGCGTCGGCGTCGCCGCGCTTCAGGGCAAGGGTGGCGATCACCGTATTGTCGGTGCGCACCATGGTGCGCGCCGCTTCCGTCGTCACGCCACGGCGGCCGGCAAGCTCAATCAAGAGATCGACATAATGGCGGTAACGCGGATCGTCTTCCGGGTTGATCAAGCCGAAATCGACGCCGGGCTTGATGCGCAGCCCGTAGCGCTTCAGCCGCACCTCGATGACATGCGGGCGGCCGATCAGGATCGGTTCGGCAATCCCTTCCTCGAGCACGACCTGCGCGGCGCGAAGCACGCGCTCGTCCTCGCCGTCGGCATAAATGACGCGCTTGGCGCTCGACGTCTTGGCCATCGAGAACACCGGCTTCATGACCAGGCCGGAGCGGAAGACGAAGCGGTTCAGCTTGTCGATATAGGCGGCGAAATCGGTGATCGGCCGGGTCGCGACGCCGGTCTCGCAAGCTGCCTTAGCGACGGCAGGGGCAATGCGCAGGATCAGCCGCGGATCGAAGGGCGAGGGGATCAGGAATTCCGGACCGAAGATCGGCGTCTCGCCGGAATAGGCACGCGCGGCAACGTCGGATGGCTCTTCGCGGGCGAGCGCCGCAATCGCTCGCACGGCGGCCATTTTCATCTCTTCGTTGATAGCGCTCGCACCGCAATCCAGCGCGCCACGGAAGATGTAAGGAAAACAGAGTACATTATTGACTTGATTGGGGAAATCGGAGCGGCCGGTGCAGATCATCGCGTCGGGCCGCGCCGCCCGTGCCGCTTCCGGCATGATCTCGGGATTGGGGTTGGCCAGCGCCAGGATCAGCGGCTTGGGCGCCATGTGGTGGAGCAGTTCCGGTTTCAGTACGCCGGCGGCAGACAGGCCGAGAAACACGTCGGCGCCGGGCAGAACGTCGGCCAGCGTGCGCGCATCGGTCTCCTTCACATAGGGGTCTTTCCAGCGGTCCATCTCCTCGACGCGGCCCTTATGGGCGACCCCGAACCGGTCGGTGACCCAGATGTTTTCGACCCGCGCGCCGAGCGAGACCAGAAGGTTGAGGCACGCAAGCGCCGCAGCACCTGCGCCCGACGTGACGATCTTGATGTCGGAGATGGACTTGCCGGCGAATTCCAGCCCATTGAGCACAGCGGCGGCGACGATGATGGCGGTGCCGTGCTGGTCGTCATGGAAGACCGGTATGCCCATGCGGGCTTTCAACTGTTCCTCGACTTCGAAGCATTCGGGCGCCTTGATGTCTTCGAGGTTGATGCCGCCGAAGGTTGGTTCCAGCGCCGAGATCGTCTCGACCATGCGCTCGATGCCCGGTGCATCGATCTCGATGTCGAAGACGTCGATGCCGGCGAACTTCTTGAACAGTACGGCCTTGCCTTCCATCACCGGCTTGGCGGCGAGCGGACCGATATTGCCGAGGCCCAGCACCGCCGAACCGTTGGTGACAACGCCGACCAGATTGGCGCGGGCTGTATAGTCGGCGGCGGTTGCCGGGTCGTCGCGGATTTCAAGGCAGGGGGCGGCGACCCCCGGCGAATAGGCAAGCGCCAGGTCGCGCTGATTGCCCAGTGGCTTCGTCGCCTGGATTTCCAGCTTTCCGGGACGGGGGTGCTTATGGAAATAGAGCGCTGCTTCGTCGAGGTCGGATCGGGCCGCCTTCTTGCTTTCGCCTGTCATGACGGCCGCCTCCTCAGTTCAGTCCGTTTGGTGTTTTGAGTCTCTTAGCATGCAGCCGATGCTTTTCGAGAGGTGATATCTCGCAAGCGCGACGCTCTGCCTCGCATTACCCTAACTTTGCGATCTGCTGTGGAAGATGTTTGCGACGAAGTAGTGCTGCGGCGAGCTATGTCGGCGCCGGTTCGAATGATCATTATGTGTGGAGGGCGGTCGCTTAGTTCTCGACGATAAAGGTGCCGTCCGTGTCTTGGTAGACGAACAACTCGACGGCGTCGTGCTTTTGACGGTCGGTCGAGATCGCGACGAAGTCATCCCCTTCCAAGTGAAAGGTAATCTCTTGATCGGTAGATGTGACGCGTTCGATGTGCGAGCCGCTTGCTGCGTCACTCATGCGCAGCGACACCTCTGAATAGGCGGTAAGGCCGGTGCCGTCGGAGAAAAGAACAGTAATCCCGTACCCTTCTTCACTTCTTCCAACGGACCGTATCGACTTGCCGATCATTCTTTCTGCGAAGGTTTTCACAGTACTCCTCCCGATCCGTCGTTAGGAGAAACAGGATCAGTCGGTGGCAGGCGAACCTTGGCTTTAGCAATCATCCATTCGACTACTTCAACGGAAACCTCGGGCTGACCTAAGGTAATCGTCATCTTTCCATCAATGTCCGAGAAAAAAATCTCGCCCACTATGTGATTGTCCTGGTCGACGAGCTCCAGGTACATGCCATCCAGTTGAACATCACTGCCAATCGTTGCTTCATAATTCCGCCCAGCCAGTTCAACCATGCCGCCAGTATCTGCGAAAGACGCAAGGCCCGCAATGGATGGAAAGCGGACGCTACAGTCCCGTCGAAAGGCGGCTCTGCAGCGCTTGCACCTCTTCTCGCGAAAGGCGCGCGCTCTCGTCTGACAGGAAGAACAGAACCTCCAAGACGCCCTCGTCCGCAAAGTTGAAGTCGTCGCTCATGATCAGCGCATCGGCAACATATGCGGCGGCTTGGACCGGGAGCGTGCCGTCCGCCAGCCCGTTAACCAGCACGTCCACATGCCGACGGTCAATGATCGTATTTGGCCCCTCAGTGATGATGACATGCCCCACGGAGCCAGGCTTGGATGCGGCGGTCACGCATTCGGTCACTTCGGCTTCAATCTCCTGCCAAAGCTCGTCCGGTAGTTTGTCGCCGTTGAGGAAGGATACGAGGGACGAGTGTTGCATTGGCGGAGCTTATGCTGATGGCTACAACGTCCGCAATGGGTCGTTTCCCGCCGTTCCCTGCGGATACCAAAGCGTCAGATACCCACTAAAACGCGCTGACATAGAGGCCGCCGTCCACCGGTATGTTCTGTCCGGTCAGATAGCCGGCATGGACCGAGCACAGGAAGGCGCAGATCTGGCCGAATTCCTCCGGCGTGCCGAGTCGCTTGGCCGGAACGTTGGCCGCGGCCTTGGCCTTGCGCGCGGCGGCGGCGGCCGGATCTTCGGGCGTGCCGGCCTCGTGCGGGCCGCGCAGCCGGTCGGTGTCGAGCTTGCCCGGCAGCATGTTGTTGATCGTCACATTGCGGTCGATCACCGTCCGCGCGACGCCGGCCAGGAACGAAGTGAGGCCGGCGCGCGCGCCGGACGACAGGTCGAGGCCGGGGATAGGAACATAGACCGACAGCGAGGTGATGTTGACGATGCGGCCGAAGCCGCGCGCCGCCATGCCGTCGATCACGGCCTGAACCAGCTCGACCGGCGTCACCATGTTCTGGGTGACGCCCTCGAGGATGTTTTCGCGGTCGAGCGCGCGGAAATCGCGACGCGGCGGACCGCCATTGTTGTTGACGAGGATGTCGGGATCGGGGCAGGCGGCAAGCAGCGCGTTCTGGACGTCGGGCTTGGATACGTCGCCGACAATCTCGGTCACCTTGACGCCGAATTTCTCGCGCAGTTCAGCGGCGGTTTTGGCCAGCACGTCGGCGTTGCGGCCGTTGACGACCAGATCGCAGCCTGCCTCCGCCAGTGCCATGGCGCAGCCGCGTCCCAGACCCTTGCTCGAGGCGCAGACGATGGCCTTCTTGCCGCGAATACCGAGGTCCATGATGATTTTCTCCTCTGATTGCCGCGGCAACCTACCCGTATGGCTGGACCAATCGCAACCGTCATACGGTTGTTGCATGAATCGGGGCATAGCCTGACGCGAAAGCAACGGTGACAAATGATGTCCGGCGCAGAGCCCCGCACTTTCCGCAGCATGTTCATCTCCGACGTCCATCTCGGATCGAAGGCGGCGAAGGCCGAGTTCCTGATCGATTTTCTGCGCCATCACGATGCCGATATCATCTATCTCGTCGGCGATATCGTCGACGGCTGGCGCTTGAGACGGAGCTGGCACTGGCCGCAGAGCCACAATGACGTGGTCCAGAAATTGCTGCGCAAGGCGCGCAAGGGCGCCAGCATCACCTACATCGCCGGCAACCATGACGAGTTCGCGCGGCAGTTCCAAGGTGTGCATTTCGGCGGCATTGTCGTCGCCGATCGCGCCATCCACGAGACCGCCGATGGCAAACGCCTTCTTGTCATCCATGGCGACCAGTTCGACACCGTCGTCCACAATGCGCGCTGGCTGGCCTATCTAGGCGACTATGCCTATGACGCGGCGATGCTGGTCAATCGCGTCATCGCGCGCCTGCGCCAAGTGCTCGGCCTGCCTTACTGGTCGTTCTCGTCCTGGGCCAAGGTCAAGGTCAAGAAGGCGGTGAATTTCATCGGCTCGTTCCAGACCGTGCTGACCGAGGAGGCGCGCCGCTCGCATGTCGACGGCGTGATCTGCGGGCACATCCACCATGCCGCGATCGAAAGCTACGAGGACGTGCAGTACATCAACACCGGCGACTGGGTGGAGAGCTGCACGGCGGTGGTCGAGCATTTTGACGGCCGGATGGAGATACTGCATTGGGCGCATGTCCTGCCGGAGACTCCGGTCGGCAGCGAGGTGCTCGTGCCGATCGACATCAAGGGCAGGGCAGTCCAGGCGGCTTGACCAAACCCGGCCTCACCTCGCTTTAATCGGTTAGTCCAGCGGTTTCATCCACTTTTTCGCCGTGTTATGCAGCGGCTGGTGTGGTGGGCCGACCCGGCTGAATGCCGTGCCGACGGATCGCCTGTTAATGTCCTCGCTGCCGCCGCTTTCGCCCGAACAGCTCGTCAAGCCACCCCATTTCGAACTGCGCATGAGCTTGATCTTCTTCACGCTCTTCGTTCCGCTCGGAACGCATGTGCCCTATTTCCCGCTCTGGCTGCAGGCGAAGGGGTTCCATGCCGAGCAGATAGCCGTGATCCTCGCTGCGCCGATGTTCCTGCGCGTGGCGACGACGCCTTTTCTTACCGCTCTGGCAGACAAAGCGAGCGACCGCGCCAATGTCTATGTCGCGCTGGTCGCCGCATCGCTGATCCTGTCCGCCGGCTACCTCCTGCCGCCGACCTACGCCACGGTACTTGCCGTGTCCCTGGCGCTGACCGTCGTCTGGACGCCGCATTCGCCGATTGCCGATTCGCTTGCCCTTTCAGGTGTTCGCCGCTTCGGCTCGAACTACGCCGGCATGCGCAAATGGGGCTCGATCTCCTATCTCTGTGCCAATCTCGCCGGCGGTTTCATCCTGTCGGCAAGCGGTGCGCAGGCTGTTCCGGTGATCATCTTCGCGGCACTGTGTGCCGCGCTAGCCGCCGGACTGATTGCGCCGCGCCTCGGCCGTCCGCGCCGCGCCTCGCCGCTTTCGGCCGCCGATATCCAGCAATCGGCACCGAAACTCCTCAACCGGTACTTCCTCTACTTTTCGACCGGCGTCGGCGTCATCACCGCCAGCCACGCGTTTCTCTACGGCTTCGTGTCGATATACTGGAAGTCGATCGGCATCAGCGATTCGATTGTCGGGCTGCTGTGGGGGTGGGGCGTCGTCGCCGAGATATGCATGTTCGTCGTCTTCACCCGGGCTTTCGCCTCCTTCTCGGTCGTCTCGATCATGCTGATTGCCGGGATAGGCGCGATCGTGCGCTGGATTGCTTTCCCCCTGATCTGGCCGCTCGGGCTTGGCGTTGGCGGGTTCTTCGCGATCCAGACACTGCACGCCGTCTCGGTGGCGCTGGTGCTGATCGGCCTGCAAAAGATGATCGGTGAGACAATCGCGGAAGAACGCACCGGGGCGGCGCAAGGCATCGCCTATTTCTCCAACGGCTTCTTCATGGCGGTGGCAACGCTGATTTCAGGTCCTCTTTACGATCGCTTCGGCGCGAATGGCTTCTTTGCGATGATCCCCATCGCCCTGACGGGCCTGGCGCTGATCGGGCTTGCCGCGCGTTCAGCCCCACAGCGCTGGCTCGGGCGGTGACACCAGCGAACCTTGGTAGACGAGACCTGGAACGCGGTCGCGGGCTAGCAGCAACGGACCGTCGAGATCGACGAAATCGGCATCCTGCGCCAACAGCACGGCCGGCGCCATCGCAAGCGATGTGCCGACCATGCAGCCGACCATGACGCCAAGACCCAGTTCGCGGGCGCGGTCGCGAAGCACGAGTGCTGCGGTCAGGCCACCCGATTTGTCGAGCTTGATGTTGATGGCGTCGTAGAAGCCGACAAGCGCGTCGAGGTCCTTCGCCTCGTGCACGCTTTCGTCGGCGCAGATCGGCACCGGATGCGCGATGTGGCGAAGAATACCGTCATGTCCCGCCCGCAGCGGCTGTTCGATCAAGGCGATACCGTGATCGGCGGCAAAGGCGAGGTTTGCGACGATATTGTCGTCATTCCAGCCCTCATTGGCGTCGAGAATGATTCGGCTGTCGGGTGCCGCCGCCGTCACTGCACGGATGCGGGCGATGTCGTTGTCGCCGCCGATCTTGACCTTGAGCAGCGGGCGCTGGGCGTTGGCGCTGGCTTGCGCCGCCATCGCCTCGGGCTCGGCGAGCGACAGTGTGTACGCCGTCTCAACCGCCCGTAACGGAACGGTTCGTATCATATGCGCCACCGGTGTTCCGCTGATCTTCGATTCCAGGTCCCAGAGCGCGCAATCGATGGCATTGCGTGCCGCACCCGCAGGCATGGCACCGAGCAGGGCGGTGCGGCTGATGCCGCCCGCGATCTCACCGCGCATCGCCTCGATCGCGTCGCGCACACCCTCCACGGTCTCGCCATAGCGCTTGTAAGGGACGCATTCGCCGCGCCCGGTATGGCCGTCTTCGCTGATGGCGCAGGAAATCACCTCAGCCTCGGTCTTCGAGCCGCGCGAAATGGTGAAGGTCCCGGCGATAGGAAAGCGCTCGGCCTCGACCGAAATGACACGCGCCATATTTTTCTGCTCCGGCTGTGCAACAACGATGATATCGGCAAATCGACAGGTCGGCCCCGTCAGGCTAAACAGGACGCCATGTTGACCATCCGCAAACGCGACGCAAGCGGCCCTGCCAAGGAGCCCGACCACCAGCCGCGCATCGCGATCGGCGAGGAGGGCGGCGTTCTCGGCTGCGCTTTCTCGGGAAGCTGGACGACACGTACCGTGGCGCTGGTCGACGCCGAGATGCGCAAGATCGAGAAGCGCGGCGGTTTCAAGACGCTGGCGCTCGACCTCTCACAAATCGAGAAGATGGACACTGCCGGAGCATGGCTGATCGACCGCCTGGTCAGCAGCTTCGAAAAGAAGGGCGTCGAGATCACGATGCAGGGGCAGAGCGAGATCGCCTCGATCCTGCTTGGCGCCGTCGGGGACGCCGTTCGACGCGAGCCCGAATCAGGTCCGGCAAAGCCGCCCAACTTCATCATTCGCGGGCTCGAGGCGGTTGGCCGGCGCGTTTATGAGATGCGCGACGATTTCCTGGCCGCAATGAACATCCTCGGCGCCACGATACGCGGCTCGCAGATGAAGCTTGGCCGCGGCCATGCCGTCAACATGGCGGCGATCTTCAACCAGATCGATCGCATGGGCGTTGGCGCCATACCGGTGGTTGTGCTGATGTCGGCCATTGTCGGTGCGATCGTCGCCCAGCAAGGCGCCTATCAGCTCAGCTATTTCGGCGCCGATATCTTCGTCGTCGACCTGGTCGGCGTGCTGATCCTGCGCGAGCTCGGCGTGCTGATGACGGCGATCATGATCGCCGGCCGCTCCGGTAGCGCGATCACCGCCGAGATCGGCTCGATGAAGATGCGCGAGGAGGTCGATGCGCTGAAAGTGATCGGCCTCAATCCAATCGGCGTGCTGGTGTTTCCGCGGCTGGTCGCGCTGGTCGTCGCGCTACCTTGCCTGACGATCATCGCCAACTTTGCCGCGCTGGGCGGCGGCATTTTGGCTGCATGGCTCTACTCCGATATTGCACCGGCAGCGTTCATTGACCGGCTGCGTGTCGCAATCGACCTCAGCACCATCTTTGCCGGCCTGATCAAGGCGCCTTTCATGGCCATGATCATCGGCATAATTGCCTCGGTCGAGGGCATGAAGGTTGGCGGCAGCGCCGAATCGCTTGGCCAGCATGTGACCGCCTCAGTGGTGAAGTCGATCTTCGTGGTCATTATCCTCGACGGGCTTTTCGCCATGTTCTATGCAGCGATCGAGTTCTGACATGGCGCTGCCGGGCACAAACACGACCAAGGTGGCGGAGAAAGCCAAAGAGGACGAGATCGTGCTGTCGGCGCACGACGTCACGGTGTCGTTCGCCGACCAAGTCGTTCTCGACAAATTGTCGCTCGATATCTGGCGCGGGGAGATTCTCGGCTTCGTCGGTGCCTCCGGTGCCGGCAAATCTGTTCTCTTGCGCACCATCCTTAGCCTGACGCGCAAGCAATCGGGAACAATCAAACTGTTCGGCGTCGACGTCGAGAAGGCAAGCGAAAGGGAGCGCCTTCGCATCGACATGCGGCTTGGCGTGCTGTTCCAGCACGGCGCGCTGTTTTCGGCGCTGACCGTCCTCGAAAACGTCCAGGTGCCGATGCGCGAATATCTCGATTTGCCGAAGAAGCTGATGGATGAACTTGCCATGCTCAAGGTCGAGCTGGTCGGACTGCCGCCGGATGCAGCGCAGAAATTCCCTTCCGAGCTTTCCGGCGGCATGATCAAGCGTGCTGCGCTGGCGCGCGCTCTGGCGCTCGACCCGGATATCGTCTTCCTCGACGAACCGACTTCCGGCCTTGACCCGATCAGCGCGGCTGAGTTCGACGAATTGGTCGTCAAGCTGCGCGATACGATGGATTTGACCGTGTATATGGTCACGCACGATCTCGACACGCTGTTTACCGCGTGCGACCGCGTGGCGGTGCTTGGCAAAAAGAAAGTGCTGGTCGAGGGCACGATCGACGACATGCTTAGGAGCGAGGAACCCTGGGTAAAATCCTATTTCCGCGGAAAACGCGCCCGGCAACTTGATCTTGCGGCGCGCGCATAGCCATAAGTGAGCAATGGAAACCAGGGCCAACTACGTCATTGTCGGCATTTTCACGCTGGCCGCCATCCTCGCGGCTTTCGCTTTCGTCTATTGGACGGCGGCGATCGGCGACAAGGGTGAGACGACCATATTGCGCGTGCGCATTCCAGGGTCGGCTTCGGGACTCGGCCGTGGCAGCTTCGTACTGTTCAACGGCGTCAAGGTCGGCGACGTGCGCCGTGTCTATATCGACGTCGACAATCCGACCGCTGCCATCGCCGACACCGAAATAGACCGCAATACGCCGATCACCAAGTCGACGCAGGCCGATATCGGGCTTGCCGGCCTCACCGGGCAGGCCAATATCGAGCTCAAGGGCGCCGACCCCAAGGAGCCAAAACTCCTCGACGAGGCGGAAAAGGAAGGCCGTGTCGCTGAGATCGTTGCCAACCCGTCGGCGGTCACCAATCTGCTGCAGACGGCGCAGAACATCTTCACCCGCGCCGACAAGGTCCTTTCGGAGCTCGAAGGCTTCACCAAGGACGTTCGCGGGCCGCTGACGCAGACGGTCAACAATGTCCAGACCTTCTCCGATGCACTGGCCAGGAATTCGGACGGGGTCGACAAGTTCCTGGCCAGCGTCAGCTCGCTGGCGGACGAATTGAAGGGTGTTTCGGGCAAGCTCGACGGCACTCTGAAGGCGGCGGAAGGGCTACTCAACGCCGTCAACAAGGACCAGATCAAGAGCATCGTCGCCAATGTCGACACGGTCACTTCCAACCTCAAGGAAACCAGCAAGCAGTTCGACACGGTCATCAAGAACGTCGACACTGCGGTCGGCTCGATCAATGACTTCGCCCAGAAGACGCAAGGCACGCTGGCCAAGGTCGACGGCGTTCTCGACGGCATCGATCCGGCTGAGGTTCGCACCGCGCTGGCCAACATCCAGAAGGCCAGCGAAAACGCCAACGAGGCTGCCGCCGACATCGCCAAGGTGACCAACAAGTTCGCCAACCGAGCCGACGACATCGATGAAACCATCAAAGACGCGCACCAGCTCGCAGGACGCCTCAACGATGCCTCGGTGCGAGTCGACGGTATTCTTGCCAAGGTCGACAAACTGCTCGGCTCCGGCCAGGCCGACGGCGTCATGGCCGACGCGAGAGCGACGCTGAAATCGTTCAAGCAGGTCGCCGACACGCTGAACGCCCGTCTCGGTACCATCACCGACAATCTGGCGCGATTCTCGGGACAGGGGCTGCAAAACGTCGAAGCGCTGGTCCAGGACAGCCGTCGTTCGATCACCCGCATCGAGGAGGCGGTAACCGATCTGAGCCGCAACCCGCAGCGGATCCTGTCCGGCGGCGAGGGCGAGGTCCGGCAGTTCGACGGCAGGGTGCGCCGTTGACTTCGGCCTCCGCCCACAGCAAGAACATAGCTTGCAGATACGCGTTGTTTCCACGATCCGGGGGGGATCGCGTTTGAAGTCGATCAGTTCAGGCAGCATCAGATCGAGTGGGTTGAAGAGCGGGGCGGTGTTGCTGGCGCTTGCGCTTGCAAGCTGCGCGGCCTTGCCTGGCGGCGGACCGGCACCGCTGGACACGTTCGAGCTTTCGGCGCCGTCGCTGGAAGCGCGTGCCCACAGCCGTCGCCAGATCCTCATCGCCCAGCCGTCGGCGCTCAAGGCGCTGGACAGCCAGAACATCGTCATCAAGCCATCGCCGCGATCGATCCAGTATCTCAAGGGCGCGCAATGGGCCGACCGGCTGCCGATGATCGTACAAGCGCGGCTGGCAGAGACGTTCCAGCGCTCGGGCAGCTTCACCGGCGTCGGTAAGCCGGGCGAGGGGCTGGCAATCGACTATCAGGTGATCGTCGAGATCCGCTCGTTCGAGGTGCGTGTCGATGGCGGCCAACATGCCGAGGTCGAGCTGTTCGTGCGCCTGTTGAACGACCGCAACGGCGAAGTGCGCGCTTCGAAGACGTTTAGCGCCATCGCGCCCGTTTCGGGCAGCGGCAACCAGGCCTATGTCGGCGCGCTCGACGCGGCGTTCGGTGATGCGGCCGGGCAAATCGTCCGCTGGACGGACACTGTGATCTGACGCGGCCGGAACTGCCGGGCGCAGCTAGGATCAAACTCAATCATCTGACTGCCCCAATGGCCGAGATGGGTGGTAGGTTGCCGTTCGGCTCATCTGCCAGGACGAGCACGTTGCGCCAAAGAAGGCGAAGGCGTTGTGCGTCGGCTAGCGAGCTTCGTAACAGTTGCTCAACCGGACACGACAAGTGCCGACGGTCCAATTGATCGCTGATGGTAATCCGTCCTGGCCTTGCTAAAATTTAACGTCCCCGACGTCGCCAAATCGGGGAATTGCGACCAGTTGACGACGCGGGAGGTCGACGGACAAACCACGAACAGACCACAGGGAGGAAGCAATGTTTCGGACACTAATTCATCTTGCATTCTTGACAGCGTCAATTGTTGCCCTGCCATCTTACGCGGCCATGGCCGACGACACACAGATTGCGCGCGGCGAATATCTGGCTACGATTGCCGGCTGCAGCGACTGCCACACACCCGGTTACTTCTTCGGGAAGCCCGACATGTCGCGCTTTCTTGGCGGTTCAGATGTGGGCTTCGAGATTCCTGGTCTTGGTGTCTTTGTCGCCCGCAATATCACGCCTGACAAGGAGACCGGTATCGGAAGCTGGACCCCGGAGCAGATCGTCACCGCGATCCAGACCGGCGAACGGCCGGACGGCCGTATGCTGGCGCCGATCATGCCTTGGCGCGATTTTGCGCATCTCACCGCGGATGACGCCATGGCTATCGCGGCATTCCTCCAAAGTGTGAAGCCGGTCAGCCATCAGGTTCCCGGCCCGTTCAAACCCGGGGAAACGGTGTCGGCTTTCATGATGCGGATTATGCCGCCGGGGGAAGCCGCAGCCGCTGCAACGAAGTAGGGCGGCTTTGATCGGAACGAGATTTTTCTCGCCGAATAGTGGGTGAATGTACCGCCTTGGAGATGGTGAGGCCCGATATCGGAACGGCAAAAATGGGTCGAATTCGGTCGTTCAGAGTGTTTGGTTTTTGACCCTAGAGCATTCTGCCCAATGGTGTTACTTGGCACCGCAGAAATGCGGCTAAACAACAGATAGAGCAGGATGCCTCGTCATTTGAACGCATCCTGGGCTGTCGCTTCATGCGTTGATAGGATCAAGATCAGCACGGCGCGAAAAAGGCGGGAATTTCCCGCCTTTTTCATGTTCCATTGTCGTCTGATCAATGCAAGCGGCCGCTGGCGTGGGCCAGCATGGTGTAGACCTTGCCGGTATCCGACGTCAGGTAGGTCTGCGCCATGATGTTGTCGCGGTCGTTGCGCGACACGTCTTTGAGCAGCTTTTCGAAATCGTCGCAGTAACGATCGACAGCAGCGCGGAACTCCGCCTCCGACTGATATTTGCGGCGGATCTCGTCGAACGTCTGCTGGCCCTTCAGCGTGTAAAGACGGCGCGTGAAGACGTCGCGCTCGCCGCGCCGGTATCGGTTCCACAGCTCGATCGAGGCATCGTGATCGATGGCTCGGGCGATATCGACGGAGAGCGAGTTCAGCGATTCCACGACATGAAGCGGCGAACGCGGAGCGGGAGCCGGGCGCGGCGCTTCGGCAGGCGCCGCCGGCTTGGCCTCGTCTTCGCGCGATGCACCGGTCAGGAGGTCGCGCACCCAGCCGCCTTGCGGCGTGCGGCCGTTGGGGTCGCGCTGGCGCAGCGCTGTGTCTGCGGGACGTTCGAGGTCGAGCGTGCCGCGCAGCGCCGTCTCGCCCGAAGGCGCCTGCGGTGCACGGCGCTGTTCCGGAGCCGGAGCCGGGCGGCGTGGCGGCTCGGCGGCGCGTGCGGCAGGCGCTTGCGGCGCCGGACGCAGGTTGCGCTGTTCCGAACTGTCGGCGCTGCGGCCAGATTTGGCAACGATTTCAGAAAGTTCCTTCAGCGCGTTGATCTGCTCGGAAACGGCACGGCGGATAGCCGTGGTTGATTCCTTTGCCTCTTCCGGCATCTCGATGACGCCTTTCTTGAGCTCGGCTCGGGTGAGGTCGAGCTCGCTCTTGATCGAGCCGGCGGTGCGCCGCATTTCCTCGGTCGCATCGGCAAAGCGCTTGGTAGCCGAATCGACCACTTCGGAAATCGCGGCACGGATCTTGTCGGCGGATTCCAGCGTCTTGCCTTCGGCGTTCTGCAGCGTCTGGCCGACCAGATTCTCGAACGAGCGCATGACCCTTTCGAGATCTTCCGACTTCTTAACAAGGCCGACGGCGAGGTCCTCCAGCGACGATTGCCTTTCGAGCGTGTGCTCGAGGTTGCTCTGGGCCGAGCTCAGCAGATCCGAGGCGCTGGACAGCAACCGGCTGTGCTCGTCGAACTTGGTGGCGATAGAGGCAACCTCGCGCAAGGTCGAGGACGACAGCTCGGTGAGCCGCGTCGTGTTCGAATCGACAAGGCGCGCCGAGCTGGCGAAAGTCTGGGCGGTCTTTTCCGTGGTCGCCGCGAAGCTTTGCGTGCTCCCAGTCAGGCGTTCGTCGACCTGGCCGAGATTGGTCGCCGCCTGCTCGATCAATTGACCGAGCTGCGAGCTGGAGGTGGTCATGCGGCCGATGAGGTCGGCAACGCTGTCGGCAAGCGTCGAGCGCGCGCCTTCGACGGCCGACAGAGTTTCGGCCGTGCGGCTGGCGAGGGCGTCGACGAGGGCGGCGTTTTGAGTGCGCAGCTTCTCTGTCGCACGTTCGGTGACCTCTTCCATGCTCTTTTGCAGCTCGGAGCCGCCCTGGGCGAAGCGCTCGACCAGAGGCCGTGCCGTCTCGTCCAGGATTTTCGATATTTCGGCCGAACGTGCCGCAAGCATCGTACTGAGCTCGCGAGTATTGGCACCGATGGTCTTTGCAGCGTCGTTGGTGCTCTGGCCGATATGCTGGCCGACCGCGGTGAAGGTTTCGGCGATCGTGTTGGCACGCGAGACTAACTGCGCCTCGGCGTTCGAGACCTGTTCGTTGAGCTTTTGGCCCATTGTCTCGGCAGTGTAGGCGAGGCGGTTCTCGACGCTGGCGACCTGCTCCTCGACGCGGGCCGCTGTGGCGGCAGCACTCGATGCCAGGCGTTCGTCGGCACCGGCAAGCAGCTGCTCGATTTCACGGGCATGGACGGCGAGTTCCTGGCCAGTCTGCCTGGCGCGTTCGGCAACCCGCTGCTCGGTGCTGGTGAAGGCACCGACAATGTTGTCGGCATGTTCGCCGATTGCGGTGCTGCTGTCGGCGATACGGGACACCAGGCGATGATCGGCCTCCTCGAAGATGCGGCCGATCTCGGACGCACGTGCCGAAAGTGCTTCGGAGCCTTCGGCAATGCGCGAAATAAGTTGCTGGTCGGCGGCATCGAAAATGCGGCCGAGATCCGACGCACGTGCCGCGAGAGCTTCGGCGGATTCGCCGATGCGCACGCCCAGCCGCTCGTCAGCTGTTTCGAAATTGCGCAAGATGTCGCCGGCACGTGCAGCCAGCGACTGGGCCGTTTCGATGGCGCGAGAGACCAGCCTGTGGTCCGCCGCGTCGAAGGTACCGGCAATCTCACTTGCTCGGGTTGCCAGCTGATCGGCCGTCTCCTGGGCGCGCGCGAGCAAGGTGTTCGACGTGTCGTCGGCGCGGGCAATCAGTGCGCTCGACGTATCCTCGGCGCGGGCGGCGAGGCGACGATCCGCCTCCTCGAAGGTGCGGGCGATGTCCTCCGCCCTGGCGAGCAGAGCGGCCGAGGTCTGCTCGGCGCGCTCGGCGATCTTGCGGTCGGCATCGCTGAATGCAGCGCCCGCCTGCTCATGCAGAGCGCTGGTGACTTCCATGACCTTCTCGCGCAGCGCCCCGGCGACGAAGACCGCGCTTCTTTCGAGCACACTGCGAACGTTGTCGACACCCGTCGACAGCGCCCGCTCCATGGTGCTGGCGCGCTCCTCGATGATGCCTGTCTGCCGGCTGAACGCCTGCTCGATCTTTTCCACGTCGGCAGCGATGGCATCGGAGATGTCGGTGCTCCTGGCGGCGATCTGGTCGATATGGCCGGACAGCGAACGGTCGACATCCTTGCGCGTGTCGGCGAGCCTGGAGAGATCGTCCTGCAATGCGCGGGTCAGCATGTCGCGGCCCTCGGTCAGCTTGCCGACATGACCGGCGACAATCTCGTCGACCTCGCTGCGGCTCAATGCAAGCCTCTCCAGATCGGCTTCCAGAGCGCCCCTGAGGATGTCGCGGCCTTCGGCAAGCTTCTCGACCTGGCCGGCAACCAGCCCATCGATGCTCGAGCGGCTTTCGGCCAGCTTGGCGAGATCGTCCTCGAGCGCCTTCGACAGGGTCGAGCGGTCCTGGACGAGCTTCTCCGCGTGGGTAGCGACAAGGCTGTTGACGTTGCCGAGATCGGCCTCTAGGGCGCGCGAAAACTGTGCGCGATTGTCGGTTAATAGCTGCGACTGGTCGGCGATGGCGCCCCTGATCGTGTTGAGATCGGCCTCCAAAGCGCGTTTGAGGATGTCGCGGCCTTCGGCCAGTTTCTCGACCTGGCCGGAAACCAGCCCGTCGATGCTCGAGCGGCTTTCGGCCAGCTTGGCGAGATCGTCTTCCAGCGCGCGCTTGAGGATGTCGCGGCCCTCGGCCAGCTTCTCGACCTGACCGGAAACCAGCCCGTCGATGCTCGACCGGCTTTCTGCCAGCCTGGCGAGATCGTCCTCGAGCGCCTTCGACAGGGCCGAACGGTCCTCGGCGAGCTTGTTCATATGTTCGGAGACGACGCCCCGCACGGTCTCGAGATCGGTCTCCAGTGCGCGCGACAGCTGACCGCGATCCTCCGCCAGCTTCTCGGATTGACTGGCAATGACGCCCTTGACGGTGCTCAGATCGGCTTCCAGAGCGCGTTTGAGGATGTCGCGGCCCTCTGCCAGTTTTTCGACCTGGCCGGCAACCATCACATCGATGCTCGAGCGGCTTTCGGCCAACTTGGCGAGATCGTCTTCGAGCGCCTTCGACAGCGTCGAACGGTCTTCCGCGAGCTTGTTCATGTGATCGGAGACAACGCCGCGCACAGCCTCCAAGTCGCTCTCCAGTGCCCGTGACAGCTGGCCACGGTCTTCCGCCAGCTTTTCGGACTGGCCAGCGATGACGCCCTTGATCGCGTTCAGGTCCGATTCCAGCGCGCGCTTGAGGATATCGCGGCCTTCGGCAAGCTTCTCGACCTGGCCGGCAACCAGCCCGTCGATGCTCGACCGGCTTTCGGCCAGCTTGGCAAGATCGTCTTCAAGCGTCTTCGAAAGCAGGCTGCGATCATCGGCGAGCCTGCCCGAATGATCGGCGATCAGACCTCTGATGTCGGACAGGTCGTTCTCGAGCGACTGGGAAAGACCGCTGCGGTCTTGCGCCAATTTCGCCGAATGGGCCTCGATGAGGCCATTGATGCCGGCGATGTCGGATTCCAGCGCACTGGCGAGTATGGCGCGACCCTCGGCGATCTTTTCGACTTGACCGGCGACAAGGCCGTCGATGCTGGCGCGACTGTCTGCCAGCTTGCCGAGGTCGGCCTCGAGCGCGCGCGAAAGAATGCTGCGGCCTTCGGCGAGCTTTCCGACGTGCCCGGCAACCATTTCATCAATGATCGTGCGGGCTTGTACGAGTTTTCCAGAGTCTTCGTTCAAGGCCTGGGCGAGCCGGTTGCGGCCCTCTTCAAGGCTTTCTAGATGGCTGCCCAGCGAAGCGTCGATCGCTGCACGCGATTCGTTGACCTTGCGCAGATCCTCTTCAAGGGCGCGCGAGATCAGGCCGCGGCCTTCGGCAAGCTTCTGCACCTGGTTGGTCACCGCCGCATCGATTTCGGCGCGGCCCTCGGCGAACTTCGCCAGATCGGCCTGCATTGCCGCCGCCATCCGGTCGCGGCTTTCGGAAAGTTTGCGGCTGTGGTTTTCGACGGCTTCCTCGATGCCGGCGCGAGCATCCGCAAGCCGCTGGATGTCCGTATCGAACGATCGCGATACGACATGGCGCGCCGCTTCCATGCGCCCGGCGAAATCGCCGGCGCGGGCTTCGAGCATGGTCGAGGTCGATGAGATGATGTCGGCCATGTCGGCGCCGATCTGGGTCTTGCCCTGATCGATCATCGCCGACAGCGTCTCCTTGCTATCCTGGAAGGTGTGGGCGATTTCGCGCGCGCGCTCGACCAGCGTCTCGTTGATCTGGCGTGCGCGAGCCTCCAGCGCGGCGTTGAGCTTCTGCGTACCGGTGTCGAGCGCCTCGGCGCGGGTCTGGAACTCGCTGATCAGCGCCTGACCACGTTCGGCAAGCGTCCGCTCGATGCCGTTGAGGCTGGCTTCGAATTCGGAATTGAGTGTGCGCGCGGCACCGCCGAGCAGCGACACCATGCCGGTCGTGCGGTCGTCGAGCAGGTCGGTCAGCGACCGCGTCAGGCCATCGGTGGTGTCCGTCAGCTTGGCGATGCGGGTGTCGAGCAGGCTGGCGAAGGCCTCGCCCGACGTCGACAGCCGGTCGGTGATCGATTCGAGCCGGCCTTCCACCGAATCGAAGATCGACATCGAGCTCCCGTTGATCCTGTCGATCAGCGTGTCGCCGGATTCGTTGATCGTCATCGACAGCTTGGTCGAGGCGTTGAGAATGCTGTCGCGAATGATATCGCTGGCGGCGTTGATCTCGTCCTTCAGCGTCTCGTGGGCACCAGTGATCGAGGCGCGCACACGCTCGGCATGGGTGACGACCGCTTCGCGCTCGCTGCCCAGCCCGTCGACCAGCGAGCGGATGCGGGACTCGTTCTCCGAATAGGAGCGCTCGATCTGGTTCACCTCGCTGTGAACCAGCGTTTCGAGCTCGACGGCGCGCGCAAGCGTGCGTTCGATGCCTTCGCCCATGGCCGCCACCTCGCGGCGAACCGCTTGGCCGATCATCATGACGCGATCCTGGGCAAGATTTTCCGGCTCGGCCAGACGGAAGGCCACCTCGGTCATCGACTGCGCGGCAAGGCGCATCTCCTGAGCGCGGCGAATCATCACTGCGAATGCCCAGAACAGGATGACGGGCACGATTGCCGCGACCGCCAGGCCGATCAGCTCGGGACGGGCGAAAAACTGATCGAAGGTGCGGATGTTCCAGATGCCAGGTCCGAACAACAGGTTCGCGAGGCCACCGGCGCCGGCGATCCAGGCCAGCGAAACAAAAGCCACGACCCAATAGATCGTGTTCGAGGCGCGCCGGTTGAGGGTGTGCAGGAGCGTCTTATAGTCTTTTTGACGATCGTCGTTGGCCGGCGAGAAAGCTGGCGGCTGCGAGCCATTGCGCGTTGCGACAGGACGCAACTCAGCCGGCTTGGCTTTTGGCGCGGGATTTAGGTTCTGGCTTTGATTGGCGGCGGGTGCTGCATTCTGGGCCTGGTCGGGGGCAGGCGCCTCGTTCTGGCTGCGGCCTTCGCGCGCCAGTTCGTCGGCGGCTTGCGATATCTGCGCTTCCAGATCTTCCATGGATGCCGCGATGTCGAAGTCGCCGCCGGCATCGCCGCTCAGATCGATATCAAGTGCCTTTTCGAGTTCCCTGGCTACGTCGCTGTCGAGCGTTTTTGTCGTCGTTGGTTTCTTCGCCATGCCTTCGCTACCCTGTACAAGCTGCCGTGGGACTTATGGTTGTGCTTATTCATTCTGCCTAGCGTGTCCCGCGCAGGAGGCTGAAAATGGACCTGTCGTATCGTAATGACACAGCGGGGTAAAGAAAACATGCATTCCGTCCGATACGTAAAACTTTAAATATAAGGTTAACACAGCCGTGATTCCGGCGCCGTTATCGCGACATTTTTCCGGGTCAATCATTAACCCGTTGTCCACCGGATACGCCTATTTTTTGCGGCGGTCGAAGAACGGAGTCTCAAAGTGATACGTGGCGAAAACGGCATTGCCTTCTCGATGCCCGGCGGTGACGTGTCAGGGACAGCTGGGGCGCGGCCGATCGATCTGGCGCATCTTGCGCGCCAGACGATGGGCGATCGGAGCCTCGAGCAAGAGGTGCTGGCACTGTTCGTGCAGCAGGCGCTATCGGTGCTCGACAAGATCGTCGATGCGGATGTCAGGCAGCGGCTGCTACTGGCGCACGGGCTCAAAGGCTCGGCGCGCGGGGTCGGCGCCTTCGCCATTGCCGATTGCGCCAGTGCGATCGAATGCCGGCCCGACGACGCCAGCACGCTGAAGCGCCTTGGCTCACTGATCGAAGAAGTGCGCGACTTCGTCGCCGCCATCAGCCGATAGAACTTATTCCCAAAACGCCACGCAGCGGCGCTTTCGCGCCGCAGTTGACTTGTCTGGCAGAGTGATTATGTCGGCTCAGACTCCCTTCAGGTGACAAATGACCAAGCTGACCTTCATCGCCCATGACGGCACGCATTTTGACGTGGATGCCGAAAACGGCTCGACCGTCATGGAAAATGCGATCCGCAATGCGGTGCCGGGAATAGAAGCGGAATGCGGCGGCGCCTGCGCCTGCGCGACCTGCCATGTCTATGTCGACGAAGCCTGGACGGCGGAGGTCGGCGAGCCGGAAGCCATGGAAGAAGACATGCTGGACTTCGCCTACGACGTCCAGCCGAATTCGCGGCTGTCATGCCAGATCAAGGTGCGCGACGCCCTCGATGGGCTGGTCGTGCGCGTGCCGGCCCGCCAAGGCTGAAGCCGATTTTTGCCGCTGCCGCTTGGCAGCGGACCAATGGTCATGCAGTGTCGCGCCGTTTTCCCATAAAGGCGCATGCTTCATGACCGCTATCACCAAGACGGACGTACTCATTGTCGGGGCAGGGCCTGTCGGCCTGTTTGCCGTATTCGAGCTCGGCCTCTTCGACATGAAGTGCCATCTGATCGACATACTCGACCGGCCCGGCGGGCAGTGCGCCGAACTCTACCCGGAAAAGCCGATCTACGATATTCCGGGTTGGCCCTCGATCTCGGCGCAAGGTCTGGTCGACAAGCTGCTTGAGCAGATCGCGCCGTTCAAGCCCGAATTCACCTATAACCGCATGGTTTCGAGCCTGGAAAGGCTGGAGGACGGCAGCTTCCGCGTCACTACCGACGAAAACGAGGTGTTCGAAGCCAAAATTGTGGTGATTGCCGCCGGCGGCGGCTCTTTCCAGCCGAAGCGGCCGCCGATTCCAGGCATCGAACCCTATGAAGGCAAGAGCGTGTTCTACTCGGTGCGCCGGATGGAGGACTTTCGCGGCCATGACCTCGTCATCGTCGGCGGCGGCGATTCGGCGCTCGACTGGACGCTGAACCTGCAGCCGGTGGCCAAGAGCGTGACGCTGGTGCATCGGCGGCCCGAATTCCGGGCAGCGCCCGACAGCGTCAACAAGATGTATGCCATGCAAGAGATGAAGCAGCTGGAATTCCAAGTCGGACAGGTGACGGGCCTGACCGGCAGCGACGGCCAGCTAGCCTCCGCCACGATCAAGGGGCCGGAGGGCGATGTCGAAGTGCCGTGCACGCGGATGCTGCCATTTTTCGGCCTGACGATGAAGCTCGGCCCAATCGCCGAATGGGGCCTCAATCTCCACGAAAACCTGATCCCGGTCGACACCGAAAAATTCCAGACGTCGGTGCCCGGCATCTTCGCCGTCGGCGACATCAACTGGTACCCCGGCAAGCTGAAGCTGATCCTGTCGGGCTTCCATGAGGTCGCTCTAATGGCACAGGCAGCCAAGCGCATCATCAGCCCCGGCGAGCGCATCGTGTTCCAGTATACGACTTCGTCGACCAGCCTGCAGAAGAAGCTCGGCGTGGTCGACTGAAGCTCGCCGGATTTCACCAGGCCGGTCTACTCCGCCAGGGCTGGGGCCGAAGCCTCGGCATGGCCGCGAAGCGTTTTCTCCGGCATCAGCCAGAGCGTGATGAACGACAGCAGCAAGGTCGCGGCGGCGGCAAGAAAGATCATCACGAACGGCGTGGCTGAGGCGATATGGCCGGCCGTCTGCGTGCCTTCGCTGGCCAGCGGCAGCCCGTAACCAAGGGCGACGGCACCAAGCATGGCGACGCCAAGCGCACTACCCAGCGAGCGGAGGAAGGTGAGAACGCCGGTCGCCACGCCAAGGTGCATGCGATCGACGGCGTTCTGGACCGAGACAGTGGCAACCGGAAAGGTCGTGCCTGTGCCCAGGCCTATGCAGGTCGTCAACACCTCGACAAGCAATAGCGAGGCATGCCCGGCGACCAGGCTGAGCACGCCGAGGCACAGGATCGAGAAAACAGTTCCGACCATGGCAATGCGCTTGTAGTGGAAAAAGCGTGGGATCATTCGCGCGCTGAATGTCGCACCGGCCACCGTGCCGAGCATCAGCCCAAGCAACGCGGTGCCAGATTCGCTGACTGACAGGCCGACGACCGATTGCAGGTAGACCGGCAGATAGACCGACAAGCCGACATTGGCGGCCTGCAGCAGGAACATCGACAACGTGCCGGCGAGAACGATCGGATTGCCGAGCACTTCCAGCGAGATCAGCGGTTCGGCCGCGCGCATCAGCCGCAGCGCGAACGCGCTCCAGAACACCGCTGAGCAGGCGAGCAGTCCAAGGATTTCACGCGACAGCCACGGATACTCGCTGCCGCCCCAGTTCAAGGCAAGCAGCAGCAGCGAGGTGGCCGCGACCAGAAGCAGCGCGCCGAGGCCGTCGATGCGGTGATGTTTTGCAGCGATCGGCAGCTTCTTGAGCGGATTGTTAATGATCGCCATCGCCAGCAGGCCGAGCGGAATGTTGATCCAGAAGATCAGCGACCAATGCAGATGTTCGGCGAAGGTGCCGCCGAGCAGCGGCCCGGCGATGCTGGCGACGGCCCAGGTGCCCGAAATCCAGGCGGCGTAGCGAGCCCGCTCGCGCGGCGGCACGAGGTCGCCGATCACGGTCTGCGTCAGGGCGAACAGCCCGCCGCCGCCGGCGCCCTGGATCGCCCGGCCGACAACCAGGACCAGCATGTTGGGGGCCGTGGCGCTGACCAGCGACCCCGCGAGAAAGATCAGGATTGCCGCATAGACGGTCGGCCGGCGGCCATAGATATCGGAGATCTTGCCGTAGAGCGGCGCCACTGCGGTCGCGGTCAGAAGATAGCCGGTTACGATCCACGGCAGATATTCGGCATGCCCGAGCAGACGTGCCATCGTCGGCATCGCCGGCGCGACGATGGTCTGGTCGAGCGCCGCCAGCAGCATTGACAAAAGCACGCCGCCGATGATGGCGTTTTTCTCGGTTTCGGTCAGCGGCGTGCTGGTTTCCACCATCGCTTGCTTGTCGATAGCCTGGTCCATATCCGTTCATCCATTATGCCTGCGTGCACTTCCGCGACGGGCTGGGAAGCATCTAGTACGCCGATTGGCGTTTGCCGGAGGCTGATCCCTGCGAACCTGGCATATGTCGTTCGCTATAGGCCGATTTCGACAGCGGCTCGAAGTTTTTCGAAGCTGGCACTATGCTTCGCCAAATTGGCTTTGTTCCAAATTTGGCTTTGTCCGACGCGGAGTTCAGCCGGGAGCGAGCCGTCCATTCTCAATGCGCTCGATGCGATAGTGCAAAAGCCGCAGGATGCGGCTTTGGAAATTGACGCTTTCCACACGATCGAAGCGCATCTGGTCCTGGTCGTGCTTGGCAAGCATGGCCGCTGTAATTTTCGCGGCCTTGGCCTTGGCCAATTCGCAGGTCTTTTCAGGGTAGCTCGCCTTCAAGGCGTCTTCTAGTTCGCGGCCATGGTTCTTGGCAATCTCGACGTGGCGTTCCTCATGGCGCTTGATGTCGGAGGACAAAGTCTCCCAGAACAGCTTGACGCCTGCATCGGCTTTGCGCGGGCGGCGCCACTCGGGAAGGATAACCTTGACCTTGACGGTAACGGCAGCATCGGCAATCCAGCACGAGCCCGGCTTTTGCGCATAACTGACGCGGGTGGTGAACGCCATCTGGGTGGCGCCGGGATGCCGCGACCCGGTGCTTTTCACCTGAGGCCCGAGTTTCGACAGCTGGGTCCCGATGTCGTCGAGCGTCCTGCCGCCGATCGGGAAATAACTATATGTCTTGACGAGAGTCGTAGCGCCGGCCGGGAATGCGGTCAGAGCGAGCATCAGGGCGCAGAGGAGGGATCGTTTCATCGTGTTGCCTCTTTGCCCACCTTGCTTTACCGCCGTCTCCGGCGCAACGGAATTGATCCCCGGTCATGACGTGGGATCGAACATGGTTGATGGGCAATGATGACAGGGCGATGGCAGCTGGCGCATGGGCGCCATCTTGACCTTGGCGGCAAGGCCATCGTCGTCGGCATCCTCAACGTCACGCCGGACAGTTTTTCCGACGGCGGGCTGTTCGATGCCCCGGAAAAAGCGGTGGACCAGGCGCGCCGTATGGTGGAGGAGGGAGCCTCCGTCATCGACATCGGCGGAGAATCGACGCGTCCCGGTGCCTCTCCGGTGTCTGCAAAGGAAGAGCAGGCCCGCATAGTGCCCATCATCGAGGCGCTCGCGACGTCTGGCGGAACGCTGATCTCGGTCGATACCTATCGCCAGGATACGGCGCGGCTTGCCGTCCAAGCCGGTGCACATATCGTCAACGACGTCTGGGGCCTGCAGCGCGAGCCGGGCATTGCCAGCGTCGCTGCCGAAACCGGCGCCGGCCTTGTCATCATGCACACGGGACGGGACCGGCAGAAACTGCCCGACGTGATTGCCGATCAGCTCTTCTTCCTCAGGAAGTCGCTGGAAATCGCGCAACGGAGCGGTGTTGCCGACGACCACATCGTGCTCGATCCGGGCTTCGGCTTCGCCAAGGAGACAGCCGCCGAAAACCTTGACCTGATAGCACGGTTTTCCGAGCTTCGTGCGCTGGGCTTTCCGCTGATGGCCGGCACATCGCGAAAGCGCTTTATCGGCACCGTCACCGGCCGCGACGCAGCGGCAAGGGGCGCCGGAACCGCCGCCACAAGCGTCATCCTGAGGCTCAAAGGCGCGCATCTTTTTCGCGTCCACGATGTCGCAATCAACGTGGATGCGTTGGCTATTGCCGATGCTATGCTGGCACGTGAGATCGGGGAAAGCTGAGCCATGTATGTCATCCGCATGAAGAACTGCGCCTTCTTCGCCCGGCACGGTGTGCTGGACGAAGAGGAGACGCTCGGCCAGCGCTTTTATGTCGATGCGGCGCTCACGGTAGACCCCGGGCGGGCGCTGGTCGACGATTCTATCGAGGACACCGTCAATTACGGCATCGCCTTTGCGGTCATCGAAAAGATCATTACCGGCGAGCGGCGCTTTCTGATCGAAGCGCTGGCGCTCGAAGTGGCGAGGGCGCTGACGGCGCGGTTTCCGCAGATCAAAAAGGCCGAGATCACCGTGCGCAAGCCGAACGCCCCGGTGCCGGGTGTGCTCGATCATGTCGAGGTGACCGTTGTCTGGCCAGAATAGTAACAACAACACCGTCTATCTCAGCCTTGGCGGCAATCTCGGTGATCCGGCGAAGTCGATGGCTGCGGCACTGGGCATTCTGGATGCCGACGAGAGCACGCGCGTCGTTGCCGTTTCGTCGCTCTACCGAACGCCGCCCTGGGGCAAGCTCGATCAGCCGGATTTCCTCAATGCGGCGGCCGAGATGTCGACCGCGCTTGCGCCGCGGGCTTTGCTCGACCTTTGCCTCGACGCCGAGCGAAAACTGAAGCGGGTGCGGGAGGAGCGCTGGGGTCCGCGCCTGATCGACATCGACATTCTGGTGTTCGGTGACCGCATCATCCACGAGACCGGACTGGAGGTGCCGCATCCGCGCATGCTGGAGCGCGCCTTCGTGTTGGCACCGCTGGCAGAAATTGCACCGAAGCTTGTGGTCGACGGCAAGAGCGTGTCGGAGCGACTGGCCGCTGTCGACACGTCGGGTATTGAACGGCTGCCGTCAGGCCGGAAATGGTGGAAGACCTGACGCTGCCGCCATCGGTGGCCGAAAATCAGCCGGAAAACCCACCACCGTCGAGGAACATTTGTTCGTCCGGTGTCGTCTCCCGGCCAAGCATCCTGTTTCGGTGTGGAAAGCGGCCGAAGCGCTGGATGATGTCGCGGTGTTCTACGGCATATTTCAGATAGGACGGGGCTTTGGCGGCGGTAAGCTCCATCGATTTGAGCTGATCGGCTAGATCCTCCGAATGCTCATAGGGCAGATAAAGAAAGACGCGGAGCTCTTCGTCGAGCGCCAAGTCATGGCCGGCAGCGATCGCCTTCCCGGCAAAATGCCGCGCCAGCGGGTCCGTGGCGTACATGTGGCCACTGCCGCGAAAGCAGTTTCGCGGAAACTGGTCGAGCAGGATCATCAGTGCCAGCGACCCTTCGGCGTGTTCGGACCAGCCGTCGCATTCGCGGCGGGCGGCGGCGAAGTGCAGATCGAGAAACCGGGTGCGGAAGTCGGCATCAAAAGCGTCGTTCTTCTCGAACCATGCGTCCTCCCCGGCGTGGCGCCAGAATCTGATGACGGAGAGCGCGCGTTCGTCCAGTTCATCCATCATTCGCATCTTCCCAAGGATTAATCGGCCGGCTCGGATTTCTGCAGCACGCCGGCGGTTTCCTCATTGAGCGCCTGACCCGCGCGGCGTGGTGTGCTGAGCGGCGTCGGGATGGGGGTGCCAATATTACCTTTGAGGAAGCGCCGTCCGGCGCGGATGCCTTCGGCCTGTTGAAGCTCGAAACGGGCAGCGTCGCGGCGGCGGACGTCCTCGACTACCTCGGCGACCTCTTCCGGGTCGACGCCGAGGGCTTCCAGCGTCGAGCCGCCGAAGACAAGCGCCGATTCGAACGTCTCGCGGAGCTGATAGTCAACGCCGGCACGAATGAGCTGCAACGCGGTGCCGCGGTCGAACGCCCGTGCCAGCACTGTCAGCAAGGGAAACTCCGCCTTGATCAGTTCCGCGATGCGCACGGCGGCATCGGGCTTGTCAACGCAGATCAGCACGGCGCGTGCCCGCCCGGCTCCCGCGGCTCGCAGGATGTCCAGCCGCGTGCCGTCGCCGTAATAGACCTTGAAGCCGAAATCGGCCGCTGCTTGGATCATTTCGACCTCGTTGTCGATGATCGACACGTCGATGCCGCGCAACAAAAGCGGCTGGCTGGCGATCTGGCCGAACCGGCCAAAGCCTATGATCAGCACGCTGCCGGTCAGGCCGTTGGCGACATCGACGCCTTCAAGCGACTGCTCGTCGCGCGGCGTCAGATACCGCTGTGCAATGATCGCCAACGGCGTCAGCACCATGGAAATGATGACAATGGCGGTCAGCATCGCATTGGCTTGGCCGTCGATAATGCCCACCGCAGCCGCCGCGGAATAGAGGACGAAGGCGAATTCGCCGCCTTGCGCCATGAAGACGGCGCGCTCGCGCGCTTCCCGATGGTCGGTTTTGAGGACGCGGGCAACGATATAGATGCCGATCGCCTTCATCACCATGTAGGCGACGACATAGATGGCAATGAGCTGCCAGTTGACGACGACGACATGCAGGTCGAGCGACATGCCGACGGCGAGGAAGAACAGCCCGAGCAGAATGCCGCGGAACGGTTCGATGTCGGCCTCCAGCTGGTGGCGGAAGGTCGATTCCGACAAAAGCACGCCGGCCAGGAAGGCGCCCATGGCCATCGACAGGCCGGAAAGCTGCATGGCGAGCGCTGACCCGAGAACGACCAGAAGGGCAGCTGCGGTCATCACCTCACGGGCGCGCGCATCCGCCAGGATACGGAAGAACGGATTGAGCAGATAGCGCCCGGCAACCACCAGCCCGACGATCGCGGCAAGGCCGATGCCGACCTCCGTCAACCTATCCGACAGGCTCATATCGGCGCCGCCCGGCGCGAGGAAGGCGATCAGCGCCAGCAGCGGCACGATGGCCAGATCTTCCAAAAGCAGGACCGAGACGATGCGCTGGCCCTTGGGCGTTGCCAGGTCGCCGCGTTCTTCCAGCAATTGCATGACGATTGCCGTCGAGGTGAGTACGAAACCGGCGCCAGCGACGAAGGATTGCGCGATCGGGAAACCTCCCGCCAGGCCGACGCCGGTCAGCAGAACCGCGCAGACGCCGACCTGCAGCGCACCAAGCCCGAAAATCTCGCGGCGCAGGCCCCATAGGCGTGACGGCTGCATCTCCAGCCCGATGATGAACAGGAACATGACGACGCCGAGTTCGGCGACATGAAGAATGGCTTCCGATTCGGAAAAGACGCGCAGCCCGAATGGGCCGATCACGACGCCGGCCGCCAAATAGCCGAGGATGGAGCCTAGTCCCATGCGCCTGAAGATCGGCACCGCAACGACGCCGGCGGCAAGCAGCGCCACCACCTGGATCAGATCGCTGTTCGATGCCTCTGCCGCCATGCCTGCCCTTCCGCTCGCCTGGGAGTCAAGCGGCCAAGATAGGGACTTCGGAGCGGATCGAACAGTGTGAATCCGGCGCATTGTGCAGGCGTTATTGCAGGCGCACTGCACAGGATAATGGGCCTCCGGGCGTTGCTTGTTTTCGCAATCCGGCGCTAAGGACGCCCGGCTTCGGCCAGTGGAGGGTGAGCGACGATCAAGTCGCGGCCCTTTTTGAGGAGATGACTGACATGAAGAAGTTCTTGCTGGTTGCCGTTGGCATCGCGGCACTTGCCGGCTCTGCCTGTTCGAAGGCACCCGAGTGCACGACCGAGATGCTGACCAAGAAGGCTCAGGACATGACTGCGGCACTTCAGGCTGCGATTACCAAGGATCCGGCCAAGGCAGCCGACCTCACAGCCAAGGTCCAGGCGGTCACAACCAAGTATCAGGGCGGCACGACAGCAGCCGAGGCCTGCAAGGCCTATGACGAGCTGATTGCAGCGATCAAGGGCTGAGCACCCATCTGCATGTCAAGGAGGACGGCGGCGTTTGGTTGCCGCCTTTTCACGCCGAAAGCTCAGTTCGGAGTTATGGAGCCGACCTCGACTGCATCGATCCGCTTCAACTTCATGCCGATGACCGGGACCAGCTGCTGGTCGACGCGCACGGCAACGGTCACCGTCATCGAATTGTCGTCGGGGACAAGCGCCTGCATCACGCCGCGCAACTGATTGCGATTAATGGTGAAAACCACCTTGTGCGCATCGATGACATTGCCACCGATAATGTCGAGGCCGGAGCCAGCGGCCCCGCCCATGAAGCTGCCCTTGTAGCCCTGCCGGCCCTTGTGTTCGATCGTTGCCGACATCTGCTGGGTGAACATACCGACCCGGCAGCCGCCGTCGAGCGACATGCCGACCTTGCCGTCAGGCGTCGAGCCAATGAAGCTGCAGGTGAATTTCGTGCCCTTGTATTTGCCGGCAACGATTTCTCCGGGGCCGACCCATTTGCCCTCGACCGATCGAAAGAACTGCTTGTCCGGTTCCGCCGCCGAAGCCTTTCCGGCAATGCCGATGGTTGCGACAAGGGCGAGCGCCACGGGCAGCACGCTGGACAAAATAACGCTTTTCATCGACGACACCCGGCAACAAAGAGACTGGTTGGACGCTTCCGACCATGAACAAGATTGGTTAATGCTTTGTCACCCCAAGGCGATAGTCACGTCTCGGAAGCGGATGTTTCTTTTTCTTTCTTTGCCGCAAAGGAGGTCAGCGCGGAAAGGAAATCGCCCAATCCTGGACGCCTGACGGCGTTAAAGGGCAGGGGCCTTGCCGTTTCCATCGCTGCAATGCCGATGCGCGCCGTCATCATGCCGTTGACGACGCCTTCGCCGAGCTTGGCCGAGAGCCGAGCCGCAAGGCCATGGCCGACGATCTGCTGGACGAAACTGTCGCCGACGGCGATCGACCCAGTGACCGCGAGATGGGCGAGAACGCTGCGCGCCAGGCGAAAAAAGCCAAGCGTGCCGGGGCGGCCGCCATAGAGCTCCGACAGACGGCGAATCAGCCGGCCGGCTTCGAACACGACATAAGCGACGTCGACCAGCGCGCGCGGACTGACCGCGGTCACCAGGGACACGCGCTTCGCCGCTTCGAGGATCATCATCTTGGCGCGGGCATCGAGCGGGCCGAGGATCTCGGTCTCGGCCAGCCGCACCAGATTGCCGCCATCGATGATCTCGCCGCGCAATTCGGCCAGCGAGCGCCTGCCGGCCGCGGTTTGGGGCTTGGCCGCGACAAATGCCGACAACTCGTCGACCACGGCGCGGGCGGCCTTCAGATCATCGCGGGCAATCGCATCGAGCGCCCGCTTCTGCAACTTTTCGACCTCGGCGAGGCGAGCAATCGCCACGAATTCGCGGATAAGGATGACCACAAGCGCCAGGATGGCGATCAATGCCATTCCGGCCGCCAGCCAGCCCAGCCACTCGGCGCGCTCGAACAGGTCGCGAATCAGCTGGTCGGTCCAGAGGCCAAGGGCGAGCGAAACCAGAACGCCCAGCGCGCCGAAGAACAGGCTGCCAAGCAGCGAACGTTTTCGCGGCGCAATCGCTGGCGGCGGTTCGGCAGCGACGACATCAGGCTCGTCGAAGACGTCGATCTCCGCCGGTGTGACCACGGCAAGATCCGCCTTCACGTTACGCGGCTTTCGCGCCGGCGCGGCCTCGGCCCCGGAATGGCGAGCCGTCGGATCTACCTTCGGCTGGGGCTCCGGCTCGATGCGAAAGGCCGCCGGTCTGCGGGGCGCGCTCATGCGAGATGATCTCCGATCAGGAACTGCAGCGCGCGGTCGAGCCTGATATGCGGCAGCGACAGCGTCACGCCCTCGGCCGTGCGCTCGAGTTTCGGCGGGCGAAAGCGCACGAAGCGGATCGCCGGGTCGTCATCGTTCTGCTGGTGCTTCGATTCGAAACCATCGAACACCGCATCAACTTTCTCCGGCAAATCACCGGGAAATATGGCTGTTTCGGTCTTTCCGTCAAAGGTTTCGCCATTGATTTTTTCGCCACGCAATGGCGTGCCGATAATGACCGGCAAAGTCTCACGGCCCTGCTTGACCGTGCCTTCCCGAGTCGCGCGCATGGCCGCCATGGCGACGACGTCGACGTCGGCACCAGTGAAATTCGCCCGCGCCACGGCGCGGTCGGCAAGCCGCCGCACGATCGCCTGCAGCCAGTCGTGGCTTTCGTGGTGCAGATGGTCGGCCTTGGTCGCGGCCACCAATATGCGGTCGATGCGTCTTGAAAACAGGTCGGTCAGGAAGTTGCCCCGGCCGGGCCGGAAACAGGACAGGATTTCGGTGACCGCGCGTTCCAGATCGGCCATCGCACCGGGGCCGGCGTTCAATGCCTGTAAGGCGTCGATGAGCACGATCTGCCGGTCGAGGCGCGTGATGTGTTCGCGAAAGAACGGTTTGACGACATACGTCTTGTAAGCCTCGTAGCGCCGCTCCATCATCGCCTGCAGCGATCCGTAGCGGGCGCGCCCGAGGCCGAGTTTCGGCAGCGGCGCAAAGGTCAGCGCCGGCGATCCTTCAAGATCGCCGGGCATCAGGAAGCGGCCGGGCGGTAGGGTCGAAAGCGCCCGCTCGTCAAGCTTGCAGGCCTTGAGGTAGGCGGCGAAGCTCTCGGCGAGACGGCGCGCCGTCATCTCGTCGGCGTCGGCGTTGGGGTCGACGGAGGCAGAGAGCGCCTGCCATTCCCGCGAAAGATCGACACGCACCGGCAACACGGCCATCTCGAAGGCCTCACGCGAAAAATCGGCGTAGGACTTGCCGAGCAGCGGCAGGTCGAGCAGCCATTCGCCGGGATAATCGACGACGTCGACGGACAATTTGCCGGCGGAAAACATGCGGCTCCAACCGGAGGCCGATTCGTATTCGATGGTGAGCCTCAGTTCGGAAATCGCACGCGTCGAGTCCGGCCAGACACGGTCGACGACAAGAGCCGCGATGTGATCCTCGTACTGGAAGCGTGGTACGGCGTCGTCCGGCTGCTCTTCGAGAAAGGCCCTGGCGATGCGCCCCGATTTTTGTGCCTCAAACAGCGGCAAGCGTCCGCCATGGACCAGATTGTGCACAAGGGCCGAGATGAACACCGTCTTGCCGGCGCGGGACAGCCCGGTCACGCCAAGACGCAGCGACGGAGCGAAAAGCCCGGCAGCGCGGCCTGACAACGTATCCAAGGCGATCTTCGCCTCGTCGGTGAAAGTCGTCAGCGATGATGCCAAAATCTGTTCTCGCGGGGCCGGTCAGCCACCGATATAGGCTTTGAGGCGCGGCTTTGAAATGGCCTCAGATATCGGCAGGCGTCAGGAAGGCTTCGAGATAGCCGGCGCCAGGCGCAGCCTCCGCAAGACTGCCGTTGAACCGGACCACCGCAAGTGCGGAGGTCGGGAAGCCGTGGTTCAGCATGGCCCGCGCGGTCTCGTTGCCGTCGCCTGAGAGCGCCATGGCGAGGTCCTCAATCATCGGATTGTGGCCAATGACGAGCAGGGCGTCCAGCCCGCCATTCTGCCGGACGGCAGCGAGGTACGCGGCGGCATCGTCGTTGTAGAGCGCGTCAAAGAACAGCACCCGGCCCGTGTCCGTATGGCCAGCTAAGCTTTCCAGCGTCTGGCGAGCACGCCTGGCGCTTGAGCACAGGGTGAGGCCCGGTACGTATTTGCGAGAACGCATCAGCACGCCCATCGCTTCGGCATCCGCGAAGCCAGATGTATCGAGCGGGCGGTCGAAGTCGGCGACGCCGGGCAGCGCCCAGCCGGCCTTCGCATGCCTCAGCAGGTAAAGTCTGGTCACCGGATCCCCGTTGTGCCGGGCACCGAACCCGTCAATACGCCGCAGGATTTGCCATCAGAAGAGCTCCGTGCGCAATGGCAAGCGTCCTTCAAGCATAGCGAATCATGTATGAATTCGGTCGTATTCTTCGCAAAAAGGGCATCGCGGATGCCGTTTGTCCGGGACTAACAATTGCGTGAAACAGTCGTCGATTGACCTTGTGCAGTTTTCGGTCCGCGAATATATAGGCGCCAAATTTGGGGTTTGTTGGGTGAGTCGAATGAACGACATCGTTACCGCCGATTACGTACCCTCCGAAGACGAGCCGTTCATGAACGAGCGGCAGAAATCCTACTTTCGCCTGAAGCTCGTCACCTGGAAGAACGACATCTTGCGCGAAGCGCGCGAAACTCTCGAAATCCTGCAGCAGGAAAACGCCAACCATCCCGATCTCGCCGATCGGGCTTCCTCGGAAACCGACCGCGCCATCGAACTTCGCGCCCGCGATCGCCAGCGAAAACTCATCTCGAAGATCGATTCCGCCCTCCAGCGCCTTGACGAAGGCACCTACGGCTATTGCGAGGAAACAGGCGAGCCGATCGCGCTGAAGCGGCTCGACGCGCGCCCGATCGCGACCTTGTCGATCGAGGCACAGGAGCGCCATGAGCGGCGCGAGAAGGTGTACCGCGACGACTGAGTCGGCGGGAAAAACAGAGCGGCATCGGTAAAGCGTTCAAAATGGCCGGTTTTCCGGCCATTTTCATTGGCCGTTCGCTATCAGCCTATCTTTTCTGATTGGACAACTCGCCGAGGAGCTTCGTCATCTCGTCGTCGAGAGAGGGCGATGCCTTCGCCACTGGCTTGTTCGGCGTTTGGCTGAAGCGTGGCTCGTCGAGGGAAACCTCCAGCTCCTTCATCAGCGCATCGTCGATCGACTCGTGCTGTGCCGGCGGCTCGTATCTTGCCGGGGAGTCCTGTCTTGCCGGCGGCGGCGTATGCCGTGAAGCATTGGCGTTGACGGATCCATAATTTGGCAACGGTGTGACGTTCGATGCCGGTTTCGGCGCCGGTGCCGGCATTGTTGCCGGCATTGTCGCCGTCTGGCGGGCTCGGACAGGGGTTGCGGCTACGCTTGCCGCCTGCGGCGGCGCTTGCCTCACCGGCGCGGCTGTGGTCTGAGCCGATCTTGCTGCCGGCTGGTGGCTGTTATCTCCGGTCAATGCCGGGCGGCGCAGCGCCGAGAGCCTGATGTCGCGCTCGACGACGACGTCGGTCGGACCACCGATCAAGAGCAGGTGCTCGATATCGTCGCGGCGCACCAGCACCAGCCGCCGGTGACTGTCGACCGCTGTGGCATCCATGACCGCCAGCCGCGTCTTGCGGTTCCTGCCGCCGGCGACGAATGTTCCGAAGGTCAGGCTGCGGACCAGCCTGATGATAAGAAGAATGATGAGCAGAAGGACAAGTACTGCAAACGTCCACAGGATTGCCGCGGCATAACCAGGACCCGCCACGCCATCCAGCCATTGCAGCATTGGTTCCCCCAAAATCAGCTTTCGAAGAGACGCGACACTAGACTGTTGCGGCAGGCCACCGCAAGTTGCCTTTCACGCTTCGTGAACAGCTTGAAACACCGGGAGCGGAACGGCGTCTTTTTAGCGGACATTTGCCGCCGGGCCTTTTCCCGACCCTGAGAATATGATTCAACCGACACCGGAATTCACGAGCAGGGGGAACATGGCCAAGGAAGCGCGCGGCGATTTCTATCCGGTACCTATCGTCGACCAGAACACGCGACCGGGCGCGGTCACCCGGCTCATCGTCTTCATCGTCGTCCTGACGGGGGCAGCGATCGTCTTCGGCCTTTTCCGCGAGCGACTTGGCGACCCATTCCTGCTCGGCATGCTTGGCGTGTTGGCGATGATCGGCGTCGGCTTTCTGTTCGCCACTGCGATCGGCTTCGTGCACGTCACGCCGCGCTCGACAAGCGACGAACTGTCGAAAGCTTTCGTCGATTCGATGTCGCAAGGCCTCCTGGTCACCGATACCAAAGGCCGGATCATCTACGCCAACCGGACCTATGCCGACATGACTGGCGCCGAGTCGGCCGCCGACCTCAAGACGGTCGAAGGTTTGCTTTCAGACGTTCCCGAGGCCTCAGTGACCATATACCGGCTGGCGTCAGGCCTGCGCGACGGCCAGGCGGGCGACGGCGAGTTTCGGCTCGCGCAGTCCATTCGGCCAGGCGCCGAATCGGGCGCGCGCTGGTACCGCGTCCGGGCCCGCGCGTTCAGCGTTCCAGGCCAGCGGCTGCCCATGCTTGCTTGGCAGCTTGCTGATATCTCGCGGGAACGGGCCGAGCAGGAGCGGTTCTTTCTCGACCTGCAAAAGGCCATCGATCACCTCGACCACGCGCCGGCCGGTTTCTTTTCGGCCGACCAGGAAGGCCGCGTCACCTATATCAACGCGACCCTTGCGGAGTGGCTGGGCATCGACCTGGCCAGCTTCACCCCCGGCGCCATCACGCTGCCGGAGATCGTCGCCGGCGACGGCATGGCGCTGGTCCGTTCGGTCAAGGCCGACGCGGGTACCACGCGCAATGCCGTTATCGATCTCGATCTGACGACGATGACCGGGGAGGCGTTGCCGGTGCGCTTCATGCATCGTGTTTCGGCCAGCCGAGAGGGGCTCAACGGCCCGACTCGCACCATCGTGCTCAACCGGACGCAAGGCGAGGACGCTTCGGCCGACCTTCGCGCCTCGGAAATACGCTTCACGCGATTCTTCAACTCGACGCCGATGGCGATTGCCGGCGTCGACCATGCCGGTCGCATCCTGCGCACCAATGCGCCGTTCCTGTCGCTATTTTCCTCGGTCGTCGACCGCGACGCGGTCGATCGGCGTGTGCGGCTGGATACGGTGATCCACGAGCGCGACCGGCCGGCCTTCGCCGCGGCGTTCGAAAAGGCACGCCAGCAACAGGCTGATATCGAGCCGATCGATACGGTGCTGCCCGGCAATGAGGAACGACACATACGCTTCTACGTCAATGCGGTCGCAGACGGCACCGGCGGCGAGGGCGCCGAGGAATCGGCCATCGTCTATGCCGTCGAGACCACCGAGCAAAAGGCCCTCGAGGGCCAGATGGCGCAGAGCCAGAAGATGCAGGCGGTCGGCCAGCTCGCCGGCGGCATCGCGCATGATTTCAACAATGTGCTGACCGCCATCATCATGGCCTCAGACCTGCTTTTGACCAACCACCGGCCGTCCGATCCGTCGTTCCCGGACATCATGAACATCAAGCAGAATGCCAACCGGGCGGCCTCGCTGGTGCGGCAGTTGCTGGCCTTCTCGCGCAAGCAGACGCTGCGACCGGAGGTGCTCAACCTGACCGACGTGCTCGCCGACCTAAGGATGCTGCTTGCCCGTCTGGTCGGCAACGATATCAAGCTCAAGATCGACCATGGCCGCGACCTGTGGCCGGTCAGGGTCGATATCGGGCAGTTCGAGCAAGTGGTGGTCAATCTGGCGGTCAATGCGCGCGATGCGATGCCGGCCGGCGGCGACCTCACCGTTCGCACCCGCAACGTCAGCGCCGGGGAATGCAAGACCTTTTCCTATCGCGAACTTACTCCGGCCGACTATGTGCTGGTCGAGGTCGAGGACAGCGGCAGCGGTATCGCGCCTGATGTGCTGAAAAAGATCTTTGAGCCCTTCTTCACGACAAAGGAGGTTGGCAAGGGAACGGGCCTCGGCCTGTCCATGGTCTATGGCATCATCAAGCAGACAGGCGGCTTCATCTTCTGCGATTCCGAAGTCGGCAAGGGATCCCTGTTCCGCATCTTCCTGCCGCGGCACATTGCGGAGGCAAGGAAGGCGGGCGAGGCTGGAGAAGTGCCGGCCGCACCTGCCAAGATCGCCGACTCAGCCAAGGATCTGTCGGGCTCGGCCACGGTGCTGCTGGTCGAGGACGAGGACGCCGTACGCATGGGCGGCATGCGTGCACTAAAGTCGCGCGGCTACACCGTCCACGAGGCGTCGTCGGGCGTCGAGGCGCTTGAAGTCTACGAAGCGCTCGGCGGCAAGGTCGACATCGTGGTCTCAGACGTGGTGATGCCGGAAATGGACGGCCCGACGCTGCTTGGCGAATTGCGCAAGCGGCAGCCCGACATCAAGTTCATCTTCGTGTCCGGATATGCGGAAGACGCATTCGCCAAGAACTTGCCGGCCGACGCACATTTCGGCTTTTTGCCCAAGCCGTTTTCGCTCAAGCAATTGGCCACGATCGTCAAGGACATGCTGGAATCCTGACCCTTCCAATGCTCCGCTTGCGCAATGCCGTGAGACTGCCATGATTGCAGGCGAAACGGGCGACGGGTTTTGGAAAGCATGCCGTGACGCCACACAACGAGGCCAGCAAGGGCGACTACGCAAGCACGGTGCTGCTGCCGGGCGATCCGCAGCGCGCAGAATGGATGGCGCAGACTTTTCTGGAGGCGCCGCGCTGCGTCAACCGCCGCCGCGGCGCGCTTGGTTTTACCGGCCTGTTTCGCGGCAAGCCTATCAGCATCCAGTCCACCGGCATCGGCGTCCCGTCATTCCTGGTCTACGTGCACGAGCTGCTGGATTTCTATGGTGCGAAAACACTGATCCGCACCGGCACCTGCGGCGGGCTGACCGCCGAGCTGGCGCTGCGCAGTCTGGTGATCGCGCAATCGGTGCGCGGTGAAAGCTCAGAAAGCGTTCAGAGTTTCGGGCTCTATCGTGCCAACGCCAGCCCCGATCCGGCATTGTTGGCCCAGGCGTTGACCCGGGCCGCCGAACTCGGCATCGACCAGCGGGCCGGCCTGACCATCTGCAGCGATATTTTTTATCATCCGCAGGGGCGTGAGCGCTTTGCCGAAGCGCAGGCACAGGGCGCGCTCGCCGTGGACATGGAAACCAGCGCGCTCTACCGCATCGCGGCCGATTTTGGTGCCCGGGCACTGTCGATCCTGACCGTCGTCGACAATGTGGCAACCGGCGAGCAGACCGACTATGCAGAACGCCAGGGGCTTTTCACCAATATGACCCGGCTGGCGCTCGACGTGGCGGCGGAGAGCTAGGCGGCTCTCTGCCTTCCGGTGCTAATTCTCACGAGGTTGCGCATATTTTTTTCAACGTTTGGTGCAGGTCGAGGCGGTAAAGGCACCGTCCGGCTGCTTCATGATGATGTCGAAGGAGGGGGTGGTTCCGCTTTCCAGCGTCGCTTGCGTAAGCGAGATCGAGTTGCCGCCGCTGGTGTAGCCGCCCAGCGGACCCAGCCAAGTGATCACCCCGTCTGCATCCATCTGGTAGTTATAACTCTGCCGCGCGGTGCCGAAGCTCACCGGACCGCTATAGACGTTTCCCTTGATGGTGATGTCGCCGAGGCTGAGGAACATGCCAAGCAGATAGACTTCGCAATGATAGGGGCCGTCCGGCAGCTTGCCGTCGCTGAAGCCGGCGCGCGCTACAGTCGTCGTCGCCAGCAGAAGCATGGTGATGAAAATGCAAGACGTTCGGAAGGCCATGGCGTCGCTCGTTTAAGGGTTCGAACTTGCCCCATTTCGCTGCGGCGCTGCAATCCTCGCCAGTGCTCTTGTGATGCTGCTCAAAATTCGGGCATTGGCCCGTACATGAGTAAAACTTAGGCTGATACGGGTGATCTTTTCTCAGTTCGAACCTGGCAGGCGAGGTTCATCTCCTGCGCCTAATACATTAACCGACTGACAGAGCTGGGAAATCTCAGATCTTCCGATCTTGCTCCGGTAATTGGCACAGCCGTTGCATGGTCTGTTCCGATGCAGTTAACCAGCTTGGGAGTTTAAAAGTATGAGGGGCAGTTTCTCGACAATAACAAAAATGTTTTCGGCCGGCGTGGTCACCGCCGGCCTGCTGATGAGCATTCCCGCCAAGGCGGCCGACGACACCATCAAGGTCGGCATCCTCCATTCGCTGTCGGGAACCATGGCGATCTCGGAGACGACGCTAAAGGACGCCATGCTGATGCTCATCGAAGAGCAGAATGCCAAGGGTGGCCTGCTCGGCAAGAAGCTCGAGGCGGTGGTCGTCGATCCGGCTTCCAACTGGCCGCTGTTCGCAGAAAAAGCGCGCGAGCTGATCTCGAAGGACAAGGTCGCGGCGGTGTTCGGCTGCTGGACCTCGGTGTCGCGCAAATCGGTGCTGCCGGTGTTCAGCGAACTCGACAACATCCTGTTCTACCCGGTTCAATATGAGGGCGAGGAGAGCGAGCGCAACGTGTTCTACACCGGTGCGGCGCCGAACCAGCAAGCCATTCCCGCGGTCGACTATCTGATGAGCGAGGATGGCGGTTCGGTGAAGCGCTGGGTGCTCGAAGGCACCGACTATGTCTATCCGCGCACCACCAACAAAATTCTTGAAGCCTATCTGAAGGCGAAGGGCGTTGCTGCCGAAGACATCATGGTCAACTATACGCCGTTCGGCTTCTCCGACTGGCAGACCGAAGTCTCGGCAATCAAGAAGTTCGGCTCGGCCGGCAAGAAGACCGCTGTCGTCTCGACCGTCAACGGCGACGCCAACGTGCCGTTCTACAAGGAACTCGGCAATCAGGGCATCAAGGCCGAGGATATTCCGGTCATGGCCTTCTCGGTTGGTGAGGAAGAGCTTGCCGGTCTCGACACCGCGCCGCTCGTCGGCCATCTCGCCGCCTGGAATTATTTCGAGAGCGTCGACACGCCCGAGAACGCGAAGTTCATCGCCGATTGGCACAAATTCATCAAGAACGACAAGCGCACCACCAACGACCCAATGGAAGCCCACTATATCGGCTTCAACATGTGGGTGAAGGCGGTAGAGAAGGCCGGTACCACCGATCCGGACAAGGTCATCGACGCCATGGTCGGTGTCTCGGTGCCGAACCTGACCGGCGGTTATTCGACCATGATGCCGAACCATCATATCACCAAGCCGGTGCTGATCGGCGAAATCCAGGCCGACGGCCAGTTCGAAACCGTCTCGCAGACGCCGGGCCTGGTGATGGGCGACGAGTGGTCCGACTACCTGCCTGATTCCAAGGACCTGATCTCCGATTGGCGCGCGCCTCTATCCTGCGGCAACTTCAACGTTGCCACCGGCAAATGCGGCGGCAAGGGAACCAACTAATCCTCCCGGTCTGTCCTCCCAGACCGCAAAGCCTCCGGGCGGGCTCCTTCTCCAGCCTGCCCGGAGGCGACATTCAACCTCCAAGAGCCACCAGAAACCGATGATCCTGATCCGCGCGATTGGCCTGATGCTGCTGCTCCTCCTGGGGGCGCTGCTGCCGTCGAACGCCAGCGAAGCAGATCTGCGCGCCGTCATCGCCAAATTCGCCACTGCCGCCAATTTTCCGGCGATCGAAGCCGTCGTGCGCGAGCTTGCGGCTTCCGGCGATCCGGCCGTCGAACGGCCGCTTGCCGCGCTTGCGGAGGGCAGCCTTTACGTCCGCAAGGCCGATTCACTGGTCTTTGTCGGCAAGGAGAGCGGCGACGGTATTGAGCTGCTCGATGCGCTCACCGGCGAAAAATCGGGCGAAGCTGCCAAGGCCGACATCACCAAGATCAAAGTCAACAACACGCTGCGCCGCGTCATCCGCGACGCGCTGGGCACACTGACGCTTGGCTCCAAGGACCCGGCCGTGCGCATTGCCGCCGCCGACACCATGTTCAAGACGCCGGACGCGGCAAACATCGAGCCGCTCGACACCGCCATCGCCAATGAGAGCGTGGCAAGCGTCAAGGCGCTGCTCGAACATGCCCGCGCCGCGTCGGTTCTCGTTTCCGACAGGCCGGAGGCCGACAAACTGGCGGCTATCGCTCTCATCGGCGCGCGCGGCGACCGCGATGCGGTGTCGCTGCTCACGTCTGTAGAGGCCAATTCCGAAGGTGCGGTGAAGGACGCGGCGACGGCTGCGATCGCCAATATCAATTCGACGCTGGCGCTGTGGGATGCCGGCCAGAATATCTGGTACGGCATATCGCTCGGATCGGTGCTGCTGCTGGCGGCGATTGGCCTGGCCATCACCTTCGGCGTCATGGGCGTCATCAACATGGCGCATGGCGAGATGGTCATGCTCGGTGCCTACACGACCTTCGTCGTGCAGGAGGTGATCCGGAATTCCTTTCCCGGTCTGTTCGACTGGTCGCTGGTCATCGCCTTGCCGCTGGCCTTCCTAGTGGCGGCGCTCGTCGGCCTTGTCATTGAGCGCGGGCTGATCCGCTTCCTCTACGGCCGGCCGCTGGAGACGCTGCTGGCGACATGGGGTGTGTCGCTGATCCTGCAGCAGGCCGTACGCACCATCTTCGGGCCGACCAACCAGGAGGTAGGCAACCCGTCATGGATGTCCGGCTCGTTCAATATCGGCCAGCTTGCCGTGACATGGAACCGGCTCTGGATCCTGGTATTCGCGCTTGGCGTGTTCGCGGTGCTGCTCTACGTGATGAAGCGCACGCCTTGGGGGCTGCAGATGCGTGCCGTCACCGCCAACCGCCGCATGGCCGCCTCGATGGGCATCAGGACGCCGTGGGTCGACGCCCTGACGTTTGCACTCGGCTCCGGCATTGCCGGCATAGCCGGTGTCGCGCTCAGCCAGATCGACAACGTCTCGCCCAATCTCGGTCGCGGCTACATCATCGACAGCTTCATGGTCGTCGTCTTCGGCGGTGTCGGCAATCTCTGGGGCACGCTGGTCGGCGCCTTCTCGCTCGGCATCGTCAACAAGTTCCTCGAACCTTATGCCGGAGCGGTGCTCGGCAAGATCGTCGTCCTGGTGCTGATCATCCTGTTCATCCAGAAACGCCCGCGCGGCTTGTTTGCGCTCAAGGGCAGGTCGGTGGAAGCATGATCACGGGACGTTTCTTTGCCGCCGGCGCCGATCGTCGCGTCGCCATCACCATCTTCGTCCTGCTGGCGGCCGCCATCGTCGTGCCGCTGCTCAACCTTGCGGTCTCGCCGACAAGTTCCTTCTACGTGCCGTCTTATATCGTGGCGCTCACCGGCAAATATCTCTGCTACGCACTGCTCGCCTTGGCGCTCGATCTCGTCTGGGGCTATTGCGGCATCCTCTCGCTCGGCCACGGCGCGTTCTTCGCGCTCGGCGGCTATGCGATGGGCATGTACCTGATGCGCCAGATCGGCTCGCGAGGCGTCTACGGCAATCCGCTGCTGCCCGACTTCATGGTGTTCCTGAACTACAAGGAATTGCCGTGGTTCTGGTATGGCTTCGACCATTTCTGGTTCGCGGCGGTCATGGTGCTTGCGGTGCCCGGCCTGCTCGCCTTCGTCTTCGGCTGGTTTGCCTTCCGCAGCCGCGTCACCGGCGTCTATCTGTCGATCATCACCCAGGCGATGACCTATGCGCTGCTGCTTGCCTTTTTCCGCAACGACATGGGTTTCGGCGGCAATAACGGCCTGACCGATTTCAAGGACATTCTAGGCTTCAACGTGCAGGCCGACATGACACGCTCGGCGCTGTTCGCGGCCAGCGCCGTCATGCTCGCGTTTGCCGTCTTCGTCACCTGGGCAATCGTCGGTTCCAAATACGGCAAGCTTTTGATGGCGGTGCGCGACGCCGAAAGCCGCACGCGCTTTCTCGGCTGGCGGGCGGAGAACGTCAAACTGTTCGCCTTCACCGTGTCGGCGGTGATGGCCGGCATCGCCGGTGCGCTTTACGTGCCGCAAGTCGGCATCATCAACCCTGGCGAGTTCGAGCCGTCCAATTCGATCGAGGTGGTGGTGTGGGCGGCCGTCGGCGGGCGCGGCACCATCGTCGGACCGATCATTGGCGCGCTTCTGGTCAATGCCGGTAAATCCTGGTTCACCGGCGTGCTGCCGGAGTTCTGGCTGTTTGCGCTGGGCGGCCTGTTTGTCGCCGTCACGCTGTTCCTGCCCAAGGGCATCATCGGCATGTGGGATTCCTGGCGCGGCAATGCCAAGGCGCTGCGGGCAGCCTCGATTGCCGAGGAAGCCGGCACCGATCCTGACACGCCGGTGCCGCCGAAAACCGATCGCTCGGCGGCGAGAAGGCCGGGCGACTGGTCGGCCTCCGGTGCCGAACCGCAGCCGGCGGAGTGATGGCCTGATGTCGAAGAGCAACACCATCCTCTATCTCGACGGCGTGTCGGTTTCCTTCGATGGTTTTCGCGCCATCAACAACCTGTCGCTGGTGCTCGACAAGGGCGAGATGCGGGCGATCATCGGCCCCAACGGCGCCGGCAAGACGACGATGATGGACATCGTCACCGGCAAGACGCGGCCCGACGCGGGCGAGGTCTTCTTCGACGGCGAGGTCGACCTGACTAAACACGACGAGGCCGAAATCGCCATGATGGGCATCGGCCGTAAATTCCAGAAGCCGACCGTCTTCGAAAGCCACACGATCGAGGACAATCTGATGCTGGCGCTGAAAGGCCCGCGCTCGATCTTCCCGGCACTGTTCCATCGTCGCTCGGCCGCGGAAGCGCGGCAGATCGACGACATTCTCGGCATCATCCGGCTTGGCGACAAGCGCGACGAACTCGCCGCCAATTTGAGCCATGGCCAAAAACAATGGCTCGAGATCGGCATGCTTTTGGCGCAGGATCCGAAGCTGCTGCTGGTCGACGAACCGGTTGCCGGCATGACGGACGCCGAGACTGAGGAAACCGCGCGGCTGCTTAGAGACATCGCGCGCGACCATTCGGTCATCGTCGTCGAGCACGACATGCATTTCGTGCGCGAGCTCGGCGTCAAGGTTACCTGCCTGCACGAAGGCTCGGTACTTTCCGAGGGCTCGCTCGACTTCGTTTCGGCCGACGAGCGCGTCGTCGAAGTCTACCTGGGGAGATGAGCATGGTCTGGCGCGTTCCGTTCCATCATTTCGACCTTTCGTTTTTCAGGCGTTGGAGAAAGCGCTGACCATGCTCGAAGTCTCCAATGCCACGCTGCATTACGGCGCCGCCCAGGCGCTGCGCGGCGTCTCGCTAAAGGCCGGCGCCGGCAAGATCACCTGTGTGCTCGGCCGCAACGGCGTCGGCAAAACCAGTTTGATGAGATCGATCGTCGGCCATCACCGGCTGACGAGCGGAAGTGTTGCCTTCGAGGGGAAGGCGCTCGACCGGAGCGCGGCGTATGATCGCGCCCGGTCGGGCATCGCATTCGTGCCGCAGGGCAGGGAGATCTTTCCACTGCTTACGGTGCGGGAAAACCTCGAATCGGGATTCGCGCCGCTGAAGCGCGCCGACCGCAACATTCCCGGTCACGTCTTCGAGCTGTTTCCGGTGCTGAAGCAGATGCTCGCGCGCCGCGGCGGCGATCTGTCCGGCGGCCAGCAGCAGCAGCTTGCCATCGGCAGGGCACTGGTGATGCGGCCGAAACTGCTGGTGCTCGACGAGCCGACCGAAGGCATCCAGCCGTCGATCATCAAGGATATCGGCCGCGCCATCCGCTATCTGCGCGACCAAGCCGGCATTGCCGTGCTTTTGGTCGAACAATATCTCGATTTCTGCCGGGAATTGGCCGACGAGGTCAATATCATGGACCGCGGCCAGATCGTCCATACCGGCCCCGCCGAGGATCTCGACCGGGCGGACGTGCGGAAATTCCTGACCGTCTGAATTCTTATTGATTCTATTACTTTGCAACTCTGGCGCGCCGAAGATTGCGTGCTAGATTTTGCTTGGCCTTGGTGAGTCGGCCGCTTTCCGTACCAGTTCCAAATTGGCAGATCAGGGGAAGGCGCGGGCCGCTTGCGCGCAAGCCGCTCCCTCCAGCGATCTGTTGTCGTCCAACATTTCGGGTGCTTGGGAGCCAGGGCCAGATGATGGAGCGCTATGTCGAGGACTACCAGAAACGACGGCTCACGGAGCGTGTCGACATCATAACCGCCATCAACATTCTGAAATCGCAGGGATATGAACACGACGAACTTATCGCGGAGATCACCAAGGTCTTCTATGTCGATCTCGATGCTTTCAACGAGATCGTCAGGGTTGATCGGCGTCCGGACGAGCGCGCCGCATAGGCGGTAATCTAGGAGCCGGCCAGCCGGACCGCCGACAGCGGGGCGTCAGCCTGCGACCCGCTTCATCAGCGCGATGGCGCCGAATGGAGCGCGGACCTTGCCCTCGGTGATGAAGTAGACGAACACGTCGCGTGGCTTGACCGGCGCGTCGGTCGAAGGATCGGCGCGCGGCAGCTCGGCCGGTACCTTGCCCTGCGCCCAAGTCTTGGCGCGGGCCGCCCATTCGTCGAGCGCCTTGGGCGTATAGCAATCGGGATTGTCGTCGCTGCCGGTCTGCAGCCGCGCATAGATGAAATCGCCGGTGACGTCGGCAATCGCTGGATATTTAGCATGATCAGCAAAAACGATCGCGACCTTGTGCTTGCGTGCCAAGGCGGCGAACTCGGGCACGACGAAGCTGTCATTGCGCACCTCGACCGCGTGGCGCAGCGCAACGCCGTCCTGCTTCTCCGGCAATAGCTTGAGGAACGCCTCGAAGTCGTCCGGGTCGAACCGCTTGGTCGGCGCGAACTGCCACAGGATCGGCCCAAGCTTGTCGCCAAGTGCCGCGACGCCCGACCCGAGGAAGCGCATCACCGATTCGCCGGCCTCGCCGAGCACGCGGCGGTTGGTGACGAAGCGGTTGCCCTTCAGCGAATAGACGAAACCATCCGGCGCCTCGTTGGCCCATTTGACGAAGGTCGGCTCCTTGAAGCTCGAATAATAGGTGCCGTTGACCTCGATGGTCGGCACCTGCCGGCTGGCGTAATTCAGCTGCTTGGCCTTCGACAATTTGTCCGGGTAGAAGGACGTGTCCCAGGGCTCGAAGGTCCAGCCGCCCATGCCAGCGCGGATTGTTCCTGATTGAGTCATGGTAGTCCTCCCGGTTTGCAGAAAAAGGATCACGCGATGGCGGTCGTCTCGACGGCTTTCGCCATGTCGACGACCGTCCATCCTGGCCGATATGGATTGGGCCGGCGACCCGTTTCGCGAAAGCCGTAGGCCTTATACAACGAAACGTTCCGTTCCATTCTGGAATTGGTGTAGAGTCGGATTTCAGGCAAGCTCCACAGGCGCGTCTGTTGCTCGGCCCAGTCGAGCAGCGCTATGCCGAAACCCTTGCCTTGAAAGGCGGGCGCAACGGCGACGCTGAAGATCACTGTGTGGTCATCGTGCCGTTCGAGAACGATCAGGCCGGCCGGCTGTCCGTACTGCTCCGAAAGCCAGACCTCGCCGCGTTCTATGCGCGGCGCATAGTCCTCGGTGACGGGGATCGGCGGCGCTCCGAACAGGGCGGTGTAGGGCGCGTAGGCGTCGGTGGTGAGCGAGATCACCGTAGGGAGATCATCGGCCCGAGCGGCTCTCATGATCAAAACTGGCCCGCGCCGGCAGCGGCCGCAATCACCTTGTCCATGCCGGCGGCGATCGCAGCGACGGCATTGCGACTAGCGTCGCCCAAGCCGTGGCGTTCCGCCAGCCAGTGTGCGTCATTGTAGGAGAGCCAGACCTTGCCTTGCTCGTCCTCCCAGGCCAACGCCTTGACCGGCAGATCGATGCCGGCAAGCTGCCGGTCCTGCATCAGTGGCGTACCGCCTTTGGGATTGCCGAAAATCAGGAGTTGGGTTGGACGCAGTGATGTTTCGACATTGCGCGCACCGGCGGCGTGGTCAATGCGGGCGAAGACCAGCAATCCTGCACGTTCCACAGTCTCGACCAGGCGATCGATGGTTTCGGCCACGCCGAAGCTGCTTTGGACCGTGATGAGACCGTTCTTTGCCATCACTCCGCCGCTTCGCGCTTGCCTCCGGGGCGCCGCTCCAGCAATTCCCTCAGGAACTGCCCGGTATAGCTGCGCTTTTCGCGAACGATGTCCTCCGGCGTGCCGGACGCCACCAGCTCGCCGCCGCCGTCACCACCTTCGGGGCCAAGATCGAGAACCCAGTCAGCGGTCTTGATCACCTCTAGATTGTGCTCGATGACGACGACCGTGTTGCCCTGGTCGACCAGTTCGTGCAGCACTTCAAGCAGCTTGGCGACATCGTGGAAATGCAGGCCGGTGGTCGGTTCGTCGAGGATGTAGAGCGTTTTGCCGGTTGCCTTGCGCGACAGTTCCTTGGCGAGCTTGATGCGCTGCGCTTCGCCGCCCGATAAAGTCGTCGCCTGCTGGCCAACATGGATGTAGCCGAGGCCGACCCGTTTCAGCGTCTCCAGCTTGTCGCGCACGCCGGGCACGGCGGCGAAGAAATCGACGCCTTCCTCGACCGTCATGTCGAGCACGTCGGCGATGGACTTGCCCTTGAACAGCACGTCGAGCGTCTCGCGGTTGTAGCGCTTGCCGTGGCAGACATCACAGGTGACATAGACGTCGGGCAGAAAATGCATCTCGATCTTGATGACGCCGTCGCCCTGGCAGGCCTCGCAGCGGCCGCCCTTGACGTTGAACGAGAAACGGCCCGGCTGGTAGCCGCGCGCCTTGGCCTCCGGCAGGCCGGCGAACCAGTCGCGGATCGGCGTGAAGGCGCCGGTATAGGTTGCAGGGTTGGAGCGCGGGGTGCGCCCGATCGGCGACTGGTCGATATCGATGACCTTGTCGAGGAATTCCAGCCCTTCGATGCGGTCGTGATCGGCAGGATGCTCACGCGAGCCCATGATGCGGCGTGACGCCGCCTTGAACAAGGTCTCGATCAGGAAGGTCGACTTGCCGCCGCCGGACACGCCGGTGACGGCGGTAAACGTGCCGAGCGGGATTTCAGCGGTGACGTTCTTCAGATTGTTGCCGCGCGCGCCGACGATCTTCAGCCGGCGGTTCTTTTTCGCCTCGCGCCGAACCGCAGGCGTCGCCACTTCGAGCTCGCCCGACAGATATTTGCCGGTGATCGAGGCGGGAGTCGCCATGATCTGCTGCGGTGTGCCCTGGGCGATGATGTGACCGCCATGGATGCCGGCGGCCGGGCCGATATCGACGACGTAGTCGGCATGTAGGATGGCATCCTCGTCGTGCTCGACGACGATGACCGTGTTGCCGATGTCGCGCAGATGCTTCAGCGTGTCGAGCAGGCGGGCATTGTCGCGCTGATGCAGGCCGATCGACGGCTCGTCGAGCACGTAGAGCACGCCGGTCAGGCCGGAGCCGATCTGCGAAGCGAGGCGGATGCGCTGGCTCTCGCCGCCTGACAGCGTGCCGGAGTTGCGCGACAGCGTCAGATAGTCGAGACCGACATCGTTGAGGAAGCGCAGCCGCTCGCGGATTTCCTTGAGCACGCGCACTGCGATCTCGTTCTGCTTGTCGTTAAGCGAAGCAGGCAAATCGGTGAACCACTGGTCAGCCTTGCGGATCGACAGCTCGGTGACCTCGCCAATGTGCTTGCCGGCGATCTTGACTGCGAGCGCCTCGGGCTTCAGCCGGTAGCCGCGGCAGGCCGGGCAGGGTGTGGCCGACATGAAGCGCTCGATCTCCTCGCGCATCCAGGCGGATTCGGTTTCCTTCCAGCGGCGCTCGAGATTGGGGATGACGCCTTCGAAGGTCTTGGTCGTCTTGTAGGAGCGCAGCCCGTCATCATACTGGAAGGCGATTTCGCGCTCGCCAGTGCCGTGCAGGATGGCTTGCTTTGCCTCTTCGCTCAAATCCTTGAACTTGTCGCCGAGCTTGAAGCCATAGGCAACGCCTAGCGCTTCTAGCGTCTGCGCATAATAGGGCGAGGTCGACTTCGCCCACGGGCTGACGGCGCCGGCACGCAGCGAGACATTCTCGTCGGGCACGACCAGGCTGGCATCGATGGCGCGCTGGCTGCCGAGCCCGTCACAGGTCGGGCAGGCGCCGAACGGATTATTGAACGAGAACAGCCTGGGCTCGATCTCGGGAATGGTGAAGCCGGATACCGGGCAGGCGAACTTTTCCGAGAACAGCATGCGCTCATGCGTCTCGTTCTTCGACTTGTTGACCGAATCCTCGCCGGTCTGGCTGGCGTCGAGCGGCTTGTCGGCAAATTCCGCCACCGCCAGCCCGTCGGCCAGCTTCAGCGCGGTCTCGATGGAATCGGCGAGCCGCGTCGCCAGATCGCCGCGCACGACGATGCGGTCGACGACGACGTCGATGTCGTGCTTGTACTTCTTGTCCAGCGCCGGCACGTCGGCGATCTCGTAGAAGACGCCGTCGACCTTGACGCGCTGAAAACCCTTTTTCTGCAGCTCGAGCAGTTCCTTGCGGTACTCGCCTTTGCGGCCGCGCACCATCGGTGCCAGGATGAACAGCCGGGTGCCCTCTTCGACCGCAAGCACCCGGTCGACCATCTGCGAAACCGTCTGGCTCTCGATCGGCAGGCCGGTGGCCGGCGAATAGGGGATGCCGACGCGGGCGAACAAAAGCCGCATATAATCGTAGATCTCGGTGACGGTGCCGACCGTCGAGCGCGGGTTCTTCGAGGTGGTCTTCTGCTCGATGGAGATGGCCGGCGACAGGCCGTCGATCTGGTCGACGTCCGGCTTCTGCATCATCTCGAGGAATTGCCGTGCGTAGGCCGAAAGGCTCTCGACATAGCGGCGCTGGCCTTCGGCATAGATGGTGTCGAAGGCAAGCGACGACTTGCCGGACCCCGACAGGCCGGTCATGACAATCAGGCTGTCACGCGGCAGGTCGAGATCGACATTCTTCAGATTGTGTTCGCGTGCCCCGCGAATGGAGAGATATTTATGGTCGGCCATCGCCGGTCGCCGCCTCAGAATCTGGAATTCGTGGGATGGGCGGGTTTTCCCGACCACCCCCTATGTAGGTAATTTCGCCGCCTTTTCGAGAGACGCCACAACTCTCGACCAATGCGTTTAACCGCCTTTCGCGCGAACGGGCAAGCGGAAAGAACAAAGGCCGAACACGCTCCTGACAAAAGCTGCCCGTACAGCCGGCTTCACAATGCGTCTCGCGATCACATTTTTCGGTAATCGGCTATTCAAGGTTGACGTCCATGCGTCACGGGGGCAGACTCCAAACGTCAACGAAGCCGGCCGTCTTTCGATGGCCTCGCGGCCTGGGGCTAGCCTGCGAGACGCCGCGGGTTATGCGATGAGCGCTTCGACGACGACAGTCGCAACGAACAGAAGGAGAGCAGAGGCATGACTCCACCGGATAGTTCCTTGAGGCTCCACGTGTCGCTGGAGCCGCGGCAGGTATAAGTAGCCAGGTCAGGCGTTTAGCGCTACCTGCCAACGTTGACCTGCCGATCCCCACAACAATCAGAGACTGCTAGTCGGATCGTCGGCTGAATGCCGCGAAGCATCCGAAATAAAAAGCCGGCAGTACACTCCCGGCAATTTGGATTTCAGATCCAAGAGGCCCCGTCAGTTGCACAAGCAATGGCGGGGCTGTTCGTTTGAAGCGCACATTTGCGGTGCATACCAGGCGAACTTAGCGGCTGGGAGGCCTGATCCCGCCGGTGGCGACATCGATGGTGATGCTACCGGAAATCCGAACTTCGGTATCGCCGATCTTGAATGTGCCGTAGCCGCTGCTGGGAACCGCCCCGTCGGGCTCGGGCTGCAGCGCTGGCTCGGCGATGCGATAGTCGCTGGTCACACCGGGCAGGGCGCCCCTTTGCGCCGACGTCGAATTATCTTGGGCAAATGCCGTGCCCACCAGCATGTTCGTGCCCACAATGGCGGCAATGGCAAGGTATAGGCTGGGTGAACGGCTGGCGGTCATCACCTGACTATAGTGCGGCGATAGCGCCGAAGCCAGACCGGCGGCGCTGAAAGTTGCCGGCCCTTATATCGCTTCGAAGGTGCTTCACGCGGCCTGTTTGCGAGTGTCGAAAACATGGTCGACGAGGCCCCAATCCTTGGCCTCCTGCGCGGTCATGAAAAAGTCGCGGTCGAGCGTGCGTTCCACTTCTTCGTAGGTGCGGCCGCAATGCTGGGCGTAAAGATCGGTCATGCGCCGCTTGGTGCGAAGGATGCCCTCGGCATGGCGCTGGATGTCGGAGGCCTGGCCCTGGAAACCCCCGAGAGGCTGATGCAGCACGATGCTGGCGTTGGGCAATGCGATGCGCCGCCCCGGCGTGCCCGCCATCAAGAGGAACGAGGCCATCGAGGCGGCGAAGCCCATACAAACGGTGGAGACCGGGCAGCTGATGTACTGCATCGTGTCGTAGATGGCGAAACCGCTGGTCACCACGCCGCCCGGCGAGTTGATGTAGAGCGAGACCTCCTTGTCGGGATTGTCGGATTCCAGCGACAGAAGCTGGGCGCAGACCAGCGCCGAGGTGCCGTCGTCGATCGGGCCGTTGATGAAGACGATGCGCTCGCGCAGCAGCCGCGAAAATATGTCGAAGGCGCGTTCGCCGCGGCTCGACTGCTCGATCACCATCGGCACCAGATTGGCAAGGCCGCTCATCGTTTCTCTCCGTTGACTATTGTCGTTCAGGCCGCGCGCAGGAAGAGGCGCGGGATGTTGGCGGCGATCTGCTTGTGCCTGGGATTGCGCGCTTCAAACGAAAGCCGACAGCCGGCGCCTGCCATCGCGATCTCCGGCATCGCTGCCCGAGCAAAACCATCATGGACGATGCGCAGATGCGTGCCGCCGGAAACGGTGCGATCGAGCGTAAAGGTGACGATGCTGTCCACCGGGCTGTCGTCCATTGGGCTGTCCACCGGGCTGCCGGGCGGCGCCTGTGTATCGCCGGGCGCCGGCCGTTCCCGCCAGGAATAGCGCAGCAGCCGTCCGGGATCGGCGTCGAGGATTTCGCATTCGATCGGCGCCTCCGGCGCTTTAAAGGCAAAGCGGCTACCGATCTTTGGTTCAATGTCGTTCGGCATCATCCAGGCCGCGAGCAGGTCCGGCACCGTCAGCGCCCGCCACACCTTTTCCGGCGGCTCCGGCAGCTCGCACTCGAACTCGATCTTGTCTGCCGCCATTTCCGCGCGTTCTTTGCCTCGGCTGGTCATTGGTCCATGTCCTTCAAAACCGTCTTGAGCCTTTCGATGCGCTCTGGCCAGAACGCGCGGTAGCGTTCGATCCAGCCGAGCAGTGGCGCAAGCCCCTTCGGATCGGCGCGGTAATAGGCGTTGCGACCGGCCCGGCGCTCGACCACGAGGCCGGCGCCGCGCAGCACGGCGAGGTGTTGCGATACCGCCGGCTGCGATACCGGCATGCCAGTGCGCAGTTCCGACACCGTCATCTCGCCGCCGGCGAGCCGCTCATAGACGGCGCGACGCGTCGGATCGGCCAGTGCCCGAAAAATCTCTGCTTCGATCATGTCAAAAGCATAAGTCGATACTTATCGGTTTGGCAAGCCGTGTTTTTAAGACAGGCGGTGTTTTTTAAGACGGGCGAGGTTTTACAAACTCGCTGGAAGCCAGCGTCTCACCATGTCAGGGGATCCGTTGAACGTCGCCTCGAAAACTGGTGACGCGAGCACGGCATGGATATGAAGCATTTCGGAGCCGACGTTTCGGAAGCCATGTCGCCTGCGCGCGGCAACAACAAGCGACTGTCCGGCAGTCAAGAGGACATGCTCTTCGTCGATCCACATCTCGGCCTTGCCAGCGATGACGGTAAGCACTTCCTCGACCGGGTGCCAATGTGTCGGGGCGCCAACCGCTGGTTCGACCCATTGTTCGAATATGCAAAGTTGAGTTGCGCCGTTGCGAGCCGAGACATGCATTCGGGTCTTTACCCCCGCCCGCCATTCTTCTTGCGGCTGATCGTCATGCGCAACCGTCTTCATGCGTTCGCCTCGATCCCATGGTCTGTGGAAATTCGACGCCAAGACACTACTTCTTGCTGACAACTATTGACAGTGCAGGGCCTGTACTATAGAACGAAAAGAGAACAAAAACGTTGTGGGAAAAGGCAGCGACGGCAGGCAGGGCTTATCCATAGCCTGTAAGGTGCAGCGACAGAAATCTGGTTTCGGATGAGCGCGGAGAAGTATCATGGCGGGTAGCGTCAACAAGGTCATTCTGGTGGGCAACCTCGGGGCGGACCCTGAAATCCGCCGCCTGAATTCGGGTGACCCGGTTGTCAACATCCGCATCGCGACGTCGGAAAGCTGGCGCGACAAGACTTCCGGAGAGCGCAAGGAAAAGACCGAGTGGCACAATGTCGTGATCTTCAACGATCAGATCGCCAAGGTGGCCGAGCAGTATCTGAAGAAGGGCATGAAAGTCTACGTCGAGGGCCAGTTGCAGACGCGCAAGTGGCAGGACCAGACCGGCAATGACCGCTATACGACCGAAATCGTGCTGCAGAAATTCCGCGGCGAGCTGCAGATGCTCGATGCACGGGGCGAGGGCGGCGGCCAGGTCGGCAACTATGCCGGTGGTGGTGCCAGCCGCGGGTCCGATTTCGGCCAGTCCGGCCCGGGCGAAAGTTTCAATCGCGGTGGCGCCAACAAGGGCACCGGCGGTGGTTCGTCGCGCGAACTGGACGACGAAATCCCGTTCTGATTTCTCGGGGCGGACTGCCCTTGCGGCGAAAAGCGCCAGCACCTTGGCCACGAAATGGCGTCCCGAAAATCTGTCTTGGATTTTCGGGACGTTGTGCGTTTGAGCGGTGAAAGGACGGATCAGTGAAAGCAAGGGTCAAATGGGTCGAGGAGCGCACTTTCGTCGGCGAGTCCGCCAGTGGGCACAAGCTGGTGCTAGGCACTGCGTTCGGGCCGGAGGGCAAGACGCCGGGGCCGAGCCCAATGGAGCTGGTGCTGATCGGCACCGGCGGCTGTTCGGCTTATGACGTGGTCCATATCCTGGAAAAGGGGCGCGAGGCGGTCGAAGATTGCGTCGTCGAACTCGATGCCGACCGTGCAGAAGCCGATCCCAAGGTGTTCACCCGCATCCACATGCATTTCGTCGTCAAGGGCCGGGCGCTGTCGCACGACAAGGTAAAGCGCGCGATCGAGCTTTCGATCGAGAAATACTGCTCGGCCTCGGCAATGATGGCCAAGACCGCCGTGATCACCCATGACTTCGAAGTGATCGAGACGGCGAAGTAGGGCGGTTCCTACGTCGCCATCAGTGCCTTGATGCCGTCGGCGACGAACTGCACGGCGAGCGCCGCCAGTATGACGCCAAGCAGCCGCGTGAGGATCGAACGGCCGGTCTGGCCGAGGATACGGTCGATGCGCTCTGACAGCACGAACACCAGGTAGGTGATGACAAGGCAGATCGCGATGATGCCGACAAGGGCTGCCTGCGCACCAAAACCCTGAAACGAGCTTGAGAGCAGGACGGTCGCCGAAATCGCACCGGGACCCGCAATAAGCGGGATCGCCAGCGGAAAGGCGGCGATGTTGTGGATCATGTCCCTGGTGATGGCGACATCGCCGATCTTCTCCTTGCGGTCCTGCCGGCGCTCGAACACCATTTCGAAGGCGATGAAGAACAGCAGAAAGCCGCCGGCGACGCGGAAGGCCGGCAGGGTGATGCCGAAGACTGACAGGATCGACGCTCCGGCGACTGCGAACAACGCCATCACCAGGAAGGCGATGACCGAGGCGCGCACGGAGACCTGGTTGCGCTCCTCGCGGTTCATGCCGCGGGTCACGGCGAGGAAGAGCGGCGCCAGGCCGGGCGGATCGATCGTCACCAGTATGGTGACGAAGGCGTTGAACAGGCTGTCGAAGCTCGGCATGCTGACCCTCCCCGCCGGCCATGCCGGATAACGGGATTGGTAGAGCAAAGCGGTGCCAGTGGAAACCGTGCGGATCAGGGGCTGGCGGCGCGCCGCGCCAGAAACTCGACTTCGACACGCCAGGTGGCGCCGTCGTCATACGAGCGCTCGCCCAGCCAGCGGAAGGAATCTCCGGTGATCCGGGAAAAGCTCCAGCGTACCGAAGCGCCGGTGCCGTCTGCGCCCAATTGGACGATCGTGTCGCCTTCGACGCGGCCCAGCTGGCGGCTGTAATACTGGTTGCGCGGGTCGCTCCAGAAGATGTGCCAGACGTCGACGCCTGGGTCACAGACGCGCAACGTCGTGCCATAGAAGGTCCATTTGCCGAGCGACGGCGAGGGGCCGGCGTCGCGAGCGGGCAGGATCCATACGTCCTGGATCGCTCGGCCTTCAAGCACCCAGCCGAAGTGCACCTCGCCGCGCCCGGTCAGCACCTGGCCGTCTTCGAGATGGCGCGTGGCGTCGAACGTCCAGGCGCCGACGAAGCGGCCGTAAAGGTTCAGTTTCTCGGCAAGGGCCGGTGCGGGCCCATCGCTGTGCAGGGCCTTGGCAAAGGAATTGGACATGGCTTCGCTCTCATCTTGTCAGGAGACCGGCAAGCATAGAAGCCGACAGGGGTTCTGCGCTTGGGAAAAATTGCTATGTTTCGGCGATGACGACGAGCGCGCATAGGCTGGCGTCGGGCCGAGGCTGGCAGGTGTTGGATGTCATCTGCACCGCTAGTGCCGCCGACAGGCCATTCGAGGAGGAGCATCGGGATTTCTGCGTCGCCGCCGTGACCAGCGGCACGTTCCGCTATCGTGCGCGCCAGGGCACGGCGATGCTGGCGCCTGGCGCGCTCCTGCTCGGCAATCCCGGTACATGCTACGAATGCGGTCATGAGCATGGCGCCGGCGACCGCTGCCTCTCCTTCCATTTCGGACTGGCCTATATGGAGCGGATCGTCGCCGACGCGGGCGCAAAGCAGCTTGATTTCAGCATGCCGCGCCTGCCGCCTTTGCCGGCGCTGGTGCCGCTGCTCGCCGAAGCGGAGGCGGCGCGCGAGATGGCCGACACCGGCGCGTTCGAGGAACTCGCCCTGCGCATTGCCGGCGCAGCCGTGACAGCGGCTTGCGGCGATACGGATCGGGGACGGGCGCCAAGTCGCCGTGACCAGAAGCGTGTCGCCGAAGCGGTGCGCCGCATCGAAATCGATGCCGACCGGCCGATCTCGCTTGCCGAACTCGCCGACGAGACCGCCACCAGCCCTTACCATTTCCTGCGCACCTTCCGGCACGTTGCCGGCATGACGCCCTATCAGTTCCTGCTGAGAGCGCGGCTGCACAGGGCAGCCGTGCGGCTGCGGACGTCAGATCAGGCGATCTCGGCGATCGCCTTTGCGGCGGGATTCAACGATCTATCAACCTTCAACCGCCGTTTCCGGCGGCTGATGGGCGAGACGCCGGGAACTTATCGCGCCCGCCGGCGACGCTCGTGAAAGGGTGCCACGGCCATATCGTCGCAATTGGTGTATCCTTTTGAATTTGCCGCTAAAAACGACACTGGAAAACTGCCGCGATTATTGGAGTTTCGGGCCGGCTTCCTATATAAGCACCAAGTGATTCCTGATTAGATTGTGATCCGATTTGACCGACCAAAAGACACCGCGCGGCGCCGACGGCGGCCCCACCGGCATCGAGCCGATATCCATCATCGAGGAGATGCAGCGCTCCTATCTCGATTACGCCATGAGCGTAATCGTCAGCCGTGCGCTGCCGGACGTGCGCGACGGCCTCAAGCCGGTGCATCGCCGCATCCTCTACGCCGCCTATGAGAGCGGCTATCACTGGAACCGCAAATATGTGAAATCGGCACGCCCGGTCGCCGACGTGATGGGTAAATACCATCCGCATGGCGACGCCTCGATCTATGACGCTTTGGTGCGCATGGCGCAGGATTGGTCGCTGCGCGTTCCGCTGATCGACGGGCAGGGCAATTTCGGCTCGATCGACGGCGATCCGCCGGCGGCGATGCGCTACACGGAATCGCGGCTGACCAAGGTCGCGCATGAGTTGCTGGAAGACATCGACAAGGACACCGTCGATTTCCAGGACACTTACGATGCGTCGGGCAGCGAACCGAAAGTCCTGCCGGCGCGCTTTCCGAACCTGTTGGTCAACGGCTCCGGCGGTATCGCCGTCGGCATGGCCACCAACATCCCGCCGCACAATCTGGGCGAGGTCTGCAACGGCGCCATTGCCCTCATCGACAATCCGGCGATCGACCTGCCGGCGCTGATGGAGATCATTCCTGGACCGGATTTCCCGACCGGCGGCATCGTGCTTGGCCGCTCCGGCATCTACAGCGCCTATTCGACAGGCCGCGGTTCCATCGTCATGCGCGGCCGCGTCAACGTCGAGCCACGCGGCAACGACCGTGAATCGATTGTCATCACCGAGGTTCCCTACCAGGTGAACAAGGCGTCGATGATCGAGAAGATGGCCGAGCTGGTGCGCGATAAGCGCATCGAGGGCATTTCCGACATTCGCGACGAGAGCGACCGCCAGGGTTACCGCGTCGTTATCGAACTGAAGCGCGACGCCGTCGCCGATGTCATCCTCAACCAGCTTTACCGCTTCACCCCGCTGCAGACGTCCTTCGGCGCCAATATGGTGGCGCTGAACGGCGGCAAGCCGGAATTGCTGACGCTGACCGACATGCTGAAGGCGTTCGTCGCCTTCCGTGAGGAGGTGATCAGCCGGCGCACGAAATTCCTGCTGCGCAAGGCGCGCGACCGCGCCCATGTGCTGGTCGGCCTTGCCATTGCTGTTGCCAACATCGATGAAGTCATCAAGCTGATCCGCACGGCGCCGGACCCGCAGACGGCGCGCGAGCAGTTGATGGAGCGGCGCTGGCCTTCGGGCGACGTGGAATCGCTGATTCTGTTGATCGACGATCCGCGCCATCGCATCAACGAGGACGGAACCTACAATCTCTCCGAGGAGCAGGCCCGCGCCATCCTCGAACTGCGCCTGCAGCGCCTGACCGCGCTCGGCCGCGACGAGATCGCGGACGAGCTGAATACGATCGGCGACGAGATCAAGGATTACCTGGACATCCTGTCGTCCCGCGCCCGCATCCAGCAGATCGTCAAGGACGAACTCATCGCCGTGCGCGACGAGTTCGGCACACCGCGCCGCACCGAGCTCGCCGAGGGCGGGGCCGACATGGAAGACGAGGACCTCATCCAGCGCGAGGACATGGTCGTCACCGTCAGCCATTCCGGCTACATCAAGCGCGTGCCGCTGTCGCTCTACCGGGCGCAGCGCCGCGGCGGCAAGGGCCGCTCCGGCATGTCGACCAAGGACGAGGATTTCGTCACCCGGCTGTTCGTCGCCAACACGCACACGCCGGTGCTGTTCTTCTCCTCACGCGGTATCGTCTACAAGGAAAAGGTCTGGCGCCTCCCGATCGGCAACCCGCAATCGCGCGGTAAGGCGCTGATCAACATGCTGCCGCTCGAACAGGGCGAGCGCATCACCACCATCATGCCGCTGCCGGAGGATGAGACGAGCTGGGGCGAGCTCGACGTGATGTTCGCCACCACGCGCGGCACGGTGCGTCGCAACAAGCTTTCGGACTTCGTCCAGGTCAACCGCAACGGCAAGATCGCCATGAAGCTGGACGAGGAAGGCGACGAGATCCTCGGCGTCGAAACCTGCACCGACAATGACGACGTGCTTTTGACGGCAAGTTCCGGCCAGTGCATTCGCTTTTCGGTCAGCGACGTACGCGTCTTCCAGAGCCGCAATTCGGTCGGTGTACGCGGCATAGCCATGGCCGATGGCGACCGGGTGATCTCGATGGCGGTGATCGAGCATGTCGATGCGCCGCCGGCCGAGCGGGCCGCCTACCTCAAGCGGGTGGTGGCTGAACGCCGGCTTGTCGTCGACATTGCCGCCGGTGAGGAGGAAGAAATCCAGCTTACCAATGAGGAGGTCGGCGAAGAGGCGGAGCTTTCCGACGAGCGCTACGAATTCCTCAAGGCACATGAGCAGTTCGTGCTGACGGTTACGGAATATGGCTACGGCAAGCGTTCGTCGTCCTACGATTTCCGTCTGACCGGCCGTGGCGGCAAGGGTATCCGCGCCACCGACGTGTCGAAAACGGCCGAAATCGGCCGCCTGGTGGCGACTTTCCCGGTCGGCAATGACGATCAGATCATGCTGGTTTCGGATGGCGGCACCGTCATCCGCGTCCCGGTCAACGGCATTCGTTTTGCCAGCCGCGCCACCAAGGGCGTTACGATCTTTAATACCGCAGAGGGCGAGAAGGTCGTTTCGGTGGAGCGGATTTCAGAGCCGCAAGCCGACGAAGAGATCGAAGAGAGTGTCGATGCTGAAGGTGGCGCTGCTACCGATGCCGAAGGTGGGGAGCCTGACACTACCGTCGAGTGAGTTTGCCGCGACGGCGCCAGCCCTATGGGCCGGCGTTCTCAAGAAACCCCAGCAATCTAGAAGTGGCGATAAGGCTTGCGGATGCCGAAGCCTTCGAACCGTTTGGTATTGGCCTTGGCGCGGACTCGCTGTGCTTCCTGATGCAACCCGAATACGGTAGCGATCAGCATGGCGACGGTCATTGCTGTGGCGAGCATGTAGATCAGCATGTGCGTGTTCTCCTGCGCCTAACAACGGTTAGATGGGTGTTTGGTTTCATCTTTCGAAGCTGCAACTTAGTGAACACTGCGTGAAGCCGTTGTGAGCGGCACATTCATCTGTCGTTCACGTCGGCCAAAAGGTTCATGGGGCGGGCCTGCCGATCGGATTTGCCTTTAGGGGAGAGGCTCGCTAGAAGCACCTGCCATGACCGAACGCATCGCCCTTTATGCCGGCTCTTTCGACCCGCTGACCAACGGCCATCTCGACGTGCTGAAGGCGTCGCTGGCCGTGGCGGACACCATCTATGCGGCGATCGGCATCCATCCCGGCAAGAAGCCATTGTTTTCCTTCGAGGAACGGGTCGATCTGATCGAAACGGCAACGAAGGCGGAATTCGGCAGCGACGGTGCGCGCATCAAAGTGGTCGCCTTCGACGGTCTGGTCATCGACGCGGCCAGGAAGCATGGCGCCTCGATCATGATCCGCGGCCTGCGCGACGGCACCGATCTCGACTACGAGATGCAGATGGCCGGCATGAACGAGACCATGGCGCCGGAGCTGCAGACGGTCTTCCTGCCCGCCAGCCCCTCGGTGCGCACCATTACCGCCACACTTGTGCGCCAGATAGCTTCGATGGGAGGCGACATCCGCCACTTCGTGCCGGCGGCCGTGGCCGGCGCGCTCACCGCCAAATTCGCGAAATAAATGCATGTCGCCCAAAAGTGGAGCCCGGTTTTGGGTAACGACATGCATGAACGAAGATATTCGGAGAAAGATCCCATGCAGCTGAAAAAGCTTGCCTTCTTGCTTGTCATGCTTGCCGGTCTTGTGACCGCATCGGTGTCGGCGTTTGCCGCCGATCCCGAAAACACCATGATCGTAACGCTGAAGGACGGCGACGTGACCATCGCGCTGAGGCCCGACCTTGCGCCGAAGCACGTCGCGCAGATCAAAAAGCTGGTGCGCCAGGGCGCCTACGACAACGTCGCCTTCCACCGCGTCATCGACGGCTTCATGGCGCAGACCGGCGACGTCAAGTTCGGCAATATGAAGAGCGGCTTCAATGCCGACGCCGTCGGCACCGGCGGTTCCGATCTTCCCGACCTGCCGGCCGAATTCTCCAGCACCGAGCACTACCAGCGCGGCGTGGTCGGCATGGCCCGCTCCGACGATCCGAATTCCGCCAATTCGCAATTCTTCATCATGTTCGCGCCGGCACCGCCGCTCGACGGCCAGTACACCATCGTCGGCAATGTCGTCAGCGGCATGGAGCTGGTGGACCACATCAAGAAAGGCGAAGCGGCGCAGAACGGGACGGTGACCGACCCCGATCGCATGATCAAGGTGCGTATCGCCGCTGACGGCAAGTAAACCCAAGTTTCAAAAGGATATTCTGACATGGCCGAGATCAAGGACCGCGAGAACGCGCTTATCATGGACACGACCAAGGGCAAGGTCGTCATTGAATTGTTCCCAGACCTGGCGCCCGGCCATGTCGGCCGCATCAAGGAGCTGGCGCGCGAAGGCGCCTATGACGGCGTAGTCTTCCACCGCGTCATCGACGGCTTCATGGCGCAGACCGGTGACGTGAAATTCGGCAATTCCAATAAGCCGTCTTTCGCGCCGACCCGCGCCGGTACGGGCGGTTCCGACAAGCCCGACTTGAAGGCCGAGTTCTCCAACGCCAACCACGGCCGCGGCACCTGCTCGATGGCGCGCTCGCAGAACCCGAACTCGGCCAATTCGCAGTTCTTCATCTGCTTCGACGATGCCGCCTTCCTCAACCGCCAGTACACGGTGTGGGGCCAGGTCATCGAAGGCATGGACAATGTCGACAAGATCAAGCGCGGCGAACCGGTGCAGGATCCCGACAAGATCGTGTCGCTCAAGGTCGCGGCCGACGTGAAATGACCAGCCGGGCTGTCGCGGCCATCGCATTTGTGCTCGTCGCGGCGGCCACTCCGGCGGTGGCGACGGAATCGATCGTTTGCAGCGCCGACGGCGGCGCGGCATCGATCGACGTGTTGATGGGACACACAGCCGTCATTGCAGTGGCGCGCGTGTGGCTGGTGGATGCCGGCGGCAAGACATGGACCACGGACGGCCAGCCGGGTTCAACGAAAGTCATCGTCGGACAGGCATTCGAGGACGATGAGCGTATGCTGATCGATCTCACTGATGAGGGCCTCAGCTCGATCGTCGCCAGATTGCGGCTGGTCAAGGCCAGCGAGCAGTCCAGTTTCGCGATGGGCGGCACATTGAGCATAGACGGTGTCGGCGCCTGGGCGGTGACCTGCCCGGAACCTTGAGGCGGGGATTTCTTGCGCGTCGACCTTTTTGACTTCGATCTGCCGGAGGAGCGCATCGCGCTTCGCCCAGCCGAGCCGCGCGACAGTGCCAGAATGCTGGTGGTCAGGCCGGGCGCGGGGCTCGAGGACATGACCGTGCGCGACCTGCCGTCCCTGCTCAAGGCTGGTGATGTGCTGGTTTTCAACGACACCAAGGTCATTCCTGCGCAGCTGAAAGGCATCAGGCGGCGCGGCGAGGCAGCGGCGCAGGTCGAAGCCACGCTGCACATGCGGACGGCGCCCGACCGGTGGCTCGCCTTCATGCGGCCGGGCAAGCGCGTCGCCGCCGGCGATCGCATCCATTTCGGTCATGATGCCAATTCCTGCTTTCTCGGCCAGCTCGACGCGACCGTGATCGAGAAGGGTGAAGGTGGCGAGGTGCTGCTCGGCTTCGACCTGTCGGGTCCGTTCCTCGATGAGGCTCTGCACGCCGTCGGCCACATCCCGCTGCCGCCCTACATCGCCTCCAAGCGTGACGACGACGAGCGCGACCGCAGCGATTACCAGACCATCTATGCCAGGGAGGAGGGCGCCGTGGCCGCGCCGACGGCGGGGCTGCATTTCACGCCGGAGCTGTTTGCCGCGCTCGACGCCAATGGCATCGAGCGCCGTTTCGTCACGCTGCATGTCGGCGCCGGCACGTTTTTGCCGGTGAAGGCGGACGACACCGCCGACCACAAGATGCACGCCGAAACCGGTTCGGTCAGCCCGGAAACCGCCGAGGCGCTGAATGCGGCGAGAGCAAAAGGAGGGCGCATTATCGCTGTCGGCACGACATCGCTGCGTTTGTTGGAGAGCGCGGCTGGCAAGGACGGCAGGCTGGCCGCATGGTCAGGCCCGACCGACATCTTCATCACGCCCGGCTATCGCTTCAAGACCGCCGACATGCTGATGACCAATTTCCATCTGCCGCGTTCGACGCTGTTCATGCTGGTTTCGGCCTTCTGCGGTTTGCAGACGATGCACGCGGCCTATGCGCATGCCATTGAGAACCGCTACAGGTTCTATTCCTATGGAGACGCAAGTCTTCTGTTCAGGGAGGATAACGATGGACGATGACCTGGAAACTTTCGGCCGCGAAGCCTTGCTCGCCGAGGTCAGGAAACTGCGCGCCGGCATCCGCCAACACCGCGACGCCACCGGCCATGATCTGTGCTGGCATCACCCCGACCTCTGGTCGCTTTTACCCGAAAAGACCGAGCCGGCGATTGCCGTGCCGCCCTGGCCGAAATTCATGCGCGGCTGCATCCGCTACCGGCAGTCGCTCGACCGACAGGCTCCGGACGCGCCGGTGTTCGACAAGGAGTTCGATGGCTAGGGAATTCAATGACTAACGCATTCGCCTTCAAGGTGCTGGCGACCGAAGGCAGAGCCCGGCGCGGCTCAATCACCATGCCGCGCGGGGAAATCCGCACGCCCGCTTTCATGCCGGTCGGCACCGGCGGCACGGTGAAAGCCATGTATATGGATCAGGTGCGCGGTGTCGGCTCGGACATCATCCTTGGCAATACCTACCACCTGATGCTGAGACCCGGCGCCGAGCGCGTGGCTCGGCTCGGCGGCCTGCATGAATTCGCCCGCTGGCCCTATCCGATCCTCACCGACAGCGGCGGCTTCCAGGTGATGTCGCTGTCGAAGCTGAGGAAACTGACCGAGAACGGCGTGACCTTTCGTTCGCATATCGACGGCGGCGCCTACGAGATGTCGCCGGAGCGTTCCATCGAGATCCAGGGGCTGCTCGATTCAGACATCCAGATGCAACTCGACGAGTGCACGGCGCTGCCGGCCAAGGAAAAAGAGATCGAGCGTGCCATGGAGTTGTCGTTGCGCTGGGCCGAGCGCTGCAAGACGGCGTTCGGCGAGCAGCCCGGCAAGGCGATGTTCGGCATTGTGCAAGGCGGCGATATACCGGACCTGCGGCTGCGCTCGGCGCAGGCGCTGAAGGCGATGGAGCTGAAGGGCTACGCGGTCGGCGGGTTGGCCGTCGGCGAGCCGCAAGCGGTGATGCTGGAGATGCTCGACATCACTTGCCCGGAGTTGCCGGCTGACCGGCCGCGGTACCTGATGGGTGTCGGTACGCCGGACGACATCTTGAAGTCGGTGGCGCGCGGCATCGACATGTTCGACTGCGTGATGCCGACGCGGGCAGGGCGGCATGGCCTTGCCTATACACGGCGCGGCAAGGTCAATCTGCGCAACGCCCGCCATGCCGACGATCCGCGCCCGCTCGATGAGGAAAGCGACTGCCCGGCCGCACGCGACTATTCGCGCGCCTATCTGCACCACCTGGTGCGCTCGCAAGAGGCGCTCGGGGCGATGCTCCTGACCTGGAACAATCTGTCCTACTACCAGCAGCTGATGCGCGACGTTCGCGAAGCGATCGGGGCTGGCAGGTTCGCCGGACAAGCTGAGATCATCACGCAGCAATGGGCAAACGGTGACCTCCCCGTCCGGTAGGCGTGCTCGCCAGGAATCCGGCTCCAGGGAGGAGTCGCACCTGCCATGAACTGTTTTGAAACGTCTGCCTAATAAGCATTGCCGGACGACATCGGGCGAGGATCAAGAACCTGTTCGTTTCGGGGCAAGTTTCAGTTCCTGGCACGACGGTGCGGACGAATGGCAGCGCCGAGCCTTCGCCTTCGCCCTCCGTGGCGGTCCAGCAATGGACGGCGGGGTCGTTGCTTGCCGTTCTGGTCATCGCCGTGACCGGCTTGGTTTTGCGCTTGCTTGGCGCGGGCGGCGACCTTTGGCTGGACGAGATCTGGAGCTTTGCGCTGATTGAGCCGCTGACCTCGATCGACCAGATATTCTGGCGCGTCAATCACGACAACAATCATTTCCTCAACTCGGTCTATCTCTATCTCATCGGCCCCGACGCTTCGCCTTTGATCCAGCGAGGCCTGTCGATAGCACTAGGTGTTGCCACGACAGTTGCGGCGGCAGCGACCGCCGCACCGCACGGACGACGGGCGATGATTGCCACAAGCCTGTTGTTTGCCGTGAGCTATCCGATGGTGCACTACGGCTCGGAGGCGCGTGGCTATGCCGGCCTTGTGCTCTTCACGCTGCTTTCGGTGGTTTTTCTGGAGCGCCGGCTCGACAACAAACGGTTGTCTGGCACGGCCTTGGCAGCGGCGATCCTTTTCGGGTTCCTATGCCATCTCACCATGATCGGAATGGTGGCAGTCCTCGCAATCTGGACCGCGTGGCTCGCCTGGCAGCGTACGGCGAGGGTCAGCCGTGTCGTTGCGGATCTGGCGTCGATCTTCCTGCCGGCCTTGCTTGCCGTGCTGCCGCTGGCTGCCTGCGTGTTTATCGGCGGCAGGCTGTTCGGCTTCAGTGTCGGTGGTGTTTCGCCGTTCTCGATTGCCGCCTTCGCGCAGGGCTATGGCGGAATGATCCGCTCTCTGTTCGGGCTGCCCCCCTGGTTCGGCGACTGGCCGTATATCGTTGCCGCCTGCGGTCTTGTTGGCCTCTCCGCTGGTGTCTGGTGCGATCGCCGGGCCAGCCTCTATGTCATCGGGATTATCGGACTGCCTTTGCTCATGGCGGCGACACATCTGCCCAATCTCGAGTTTCCGCGCTATTTCATCATCAGCGGAACATTGCTGCTGCTCTGGGCCGGCGAGATGATCGGTCGCGGCTTGGCTGCTCGCGGGACTGCCAGGCTATTTGCGGTGGGAGCACTGGCGATCGTGGTGAGTGGAAGCATTTCGTCGCTGCTCCAATTCTATCAGTACGGACGCGGCTCGTACGCTGCTATGGTCGATGAAATGACCAGGAACGGCGCTGCCGCCTATGCGAGCAACAGTGATTTCCGCACCGCCATGGTCGTCGATTATTTTGCGGCGCGGACGGATCGTCGGGCTTGGCTGGTTCCGGAAAACAGGATGTGCGCCGACCGGCCGGCTTGGCTGATCCTCGAGGGGGATGTGGACAAGCAAGCCGAACATGTTGAACCGACGGCCGCATGCGCTTTGGCGTATGAACGGGCCGACGCGTCGAGACACTGGGGGTTTTCAGGCCTGAGCTGGACGCTCTACCGGCGACAGGATTGAGACAACTTTGCCCTCCTCAAGCACCCTCAGGTGCTGAGCGACGTGGACGCGCGCAGGCTGCAGCCGGTGATCCGAAAGCTGCCGTCAGGCTGTAGTTCGAGCGTGTAGACCGCCTCATAGTCCTTGCCATCCGGGCCGACGATCAGCACCTGCTGGATGATCGAGGTCGGGCTCGTCTCGCGAACCTTGCCGAAGGAGTAGGTCTGCGGTTGGCGCACCGGCGGGTAGCCGTTGGTCACCATGTTCATGAAGGTATCGACAGTTGGAAAGATGCGTTTCACATTTGGTGCGGCAAAGCTGTAGGCCGTCGCTCCGTCGTTGGCGATGAAGGCCTTCAATTGACCATCGATGACCGTTTGCGCCGCCTTGACTTCGGCGTCGCCAGCAAAGGCCTGGGATGCGAAAATGAATGGAACGACTGCGAATGCGAAAAACGCGCGGCGCATGGCCTGTCTCCGTTGTCCCTGAGAAATCGCTGTCCGAGGTACATGATACTATACGCTTTGCAGTGCTCGAGGGTTTCAGCCGAGCGCAAACATTCGGCGCCGCGAGCTGTGTCCAGACCGAGAAAGCATTGTCGAGGCTAGAACAGCCTGAGCGATGGCCGATGCTTGAAAGCCGGGCGGCAGTCTGCCACAAGGGCCGCTCGATTTTACCTAGAGCGTGCGATGTTGGGCAGGACCAGGCAATGAAAGCATTTTTCGTGCAGATAAAGTGCGATCTGGGCAAGGCCTATGACGTTGCCAGCGCCCTGGCCGATGCCGAGATCGCTTCCGAAATCTACTCGACAGCCGGAAACTACGACCTGCTCGCCAAATTCTATGTCGACGACGAGGAAGACATCGGCCACTTCGTCAACGAGAAAGTGCAGATTCTTCCCGGCATCAAAGACACGTTCACGGTCGTCACCTTTCGCGCGTTTTGATCCGCATCCGGCATCTGCCCGGACACGAAGCAAAGCCTGACTACGGCCCTATCGGCACTGCCTTAATTTTAGGCAAGAGCGATATACTGATCGCCGGCGCCCACCAAATCACCGATTGCGCTTGATTTTCTCCAGCGAGGCCAGTGAAATGGCGCCACAGGGGAGTATGCGATTGGCAGCGTTCGATGAAATGCTTCCGGAAGTTTCCGGGCTGAGAAAACCGTATTCGGCTTACGATCGCTGGCTGAAGGAACAGGACCCGGCCAGGCTTAACGAGAAGATGCAGGACGCCGAACGCGTCTTTCGCAAGACCGGCATCACATTCGCCGTTTACGGCGAGCAGGAAGCATCGGAGCGGCTGATACCCTTCGACATCGTTCCGCGCATCATTTCCGGCAACGAATGGCGACGGCTGACGCAAGGCATCGAGCAGCGCGTCCAGGCGCTGAACGCCTTTCTCGACGACATCTACCATCGTCAGGAAATCTTGCGTGCCGGCCGCGTGCCGAAGGAGTTGATCGCCAAGAACGAGGCGTTCCTGCCCGAAATGATCGGGGTGCGGCCGCCGGCCGGCGTCTATACCCATATCATCGGCGTCGACATCGTACGCATCAGCGAGAACGAGTTCTACGTGCTGGAGGACAATGCGCGCACGCCGTCCGGCGTCTCCTACATGCTGGAGAACCGCGAGACGATGATGCAGCTCTTTCCCGAGTTGTTCCAGCAGATCAAGGTGCGGCCGGTGGAGAATTATCCGCAGCTCTTGCGCCAGTCGCTGGCCGCAGTGCGGCCGCAAAGCACCAAGGGCGCGCCGACCATTGCCGTGCTGACGCCGGGCAGCTTCAACTCGGCCTATTTCGAACATGCTTTCCTTGCCGACCAGATGGGGGTGCAACTCGTCGAAGGGCAGGATCTGCGCGTCGTCGATGGCCATGTCGCGATGCGCACGACCGAGGGCTACAAGCAGATCGACGTGCTCTACCGGCGCGTCGACGACTCGTTCCTCGATCCGCTGACCTTCCGCCCGGACTCAGCCCTTGGCGTGCCGGGCATTATGGACGTCTACCGCGCCGGCAATATCACGATCGCCAATGCGCCCGGAACCGGCATTGCCGACGACAAGGCGATCTATTCCTACATGCCCGAAATCGTCGAATTCTACACCGGCCGCAAGGCGATGCTCGGCAACATCCCGACCTGGCGCTGCTCGGAACCGGACAGCCTGAAATATGTGCTGGAGCACATCGACGAACTGGTGATCAAGGAGGTCCACGGGTCCGGCGGTTACGGCATGCTGGTAGGACCTGCGGCGACTAAGAAGGAATGCGAGGATTTTTCCAAAAAGCTCGCGGCAAAACCGTCGAACTACATTGCCCAGCCGACGCTGGCGCTGTCGACCTGTCCGATCCTGACGGACAAGGGGCTGGCGCCGCGCCATGTCGATCTGCGCCCCTATGTGCTGGTGTCCGACCGTATCCAGATCGTGCCCGGTGGACTGACGCGAGTAGCGCTCAAGGAAGGCTCGCTGGTCGTCAATTCCTCGCAAGGCGGCGGCACGAAGGATACTTGGGTGTTGGATGATTAGAGCGAATAGCGAATAGTGAGTAGCGAATAGGGAAGAGGGCACCAACACGACTATTAACTCTTACAGGGACTTGATTGTTTGGAAGGCGGCCGTTGAATTGGCTGTAGATTGCTATTCGGCAACGAAAGCCTTTCCGAGCAGCGAAGTTTACGGGATGACGTCTCAGATACGGCGATCATCTGTATCGATTGCGGCAAATGTCGCCGAAGGGCACGGGCGAGAAAACACGGGATCGTTCGTTCAATATCTTAGCATAGCGCAAGGTTCTCTCAAAGAGTTGGAAACGCACCTAATCTTGTCTGGAAGGGTAGCGCTGATGGTTGAGCAGGACGTATTGCGTTTGCTTGGCCAGGCCGATGAGATCGGGAGAATGCTGCGTTCGATGATCAGGAGTCTGCAACAGAAATCATGAAGCCGATTTTCCCCTATTCGCTATTCGCTATTCGCTACTCACTCAGCATCGAGGCACGTTGACATGCTTCTCGGCCGCACCGCCAACGGGCTCTATTGGATGAACCGCTATATCGAGCGGGCGGAGAACATGGCGCGGTTGGTGGATGCCGGCCTGCGCATGGCGCTCACTCGCACGCAGAATGCTTCGGAGGAGTGGAATTCGGTGCTGCTCAGCGCCGGCTCGGACGCCAGCTTCACGCAGAAATATTCGGACTACACCGCCGCCAATGTCGCCGACTACCTGCTGCGCGATACGTCGAACCCGTCGAGCACGATGTCGTCTATCGAAACGGCCCGTAACAATGCCCGCATGGTGCGTACAGCATTGACGCGTGAAACCTGGGAAAGCATCAACGAAGCCTGGATGTCGCTGAAACGGATGTTGGCCAAGCCGATCGACGAGCGCGACCTGCCCAGCGCGCTCGACGCAATCAAGCGCGAGACGGCGCTGATCCGCGGCTCGTTCTACGGCACCATGCTGCGCAACGAGATCTTCGATTTCTCGCAGCTCGGCACCTATGTCGAACGCGCCGACAACACCGCGCGCATCCTGGACGTGAAGTACTATGTTCTGTTGCCGTCGATCTCCTGGGTCGGCTCGACGCTCGACAACTACCAGTGGGAATCGATCCTGCGCTCGGTGTCGGCGCACCGCTCCTACCGCTGGGTCTATGACGCCGACTACAAGCCGAGCAACATCGCCGACTATCTGATCCTCAATGTCCGCATGCCGCGCTCGCTGACCTTTTGCTACCGCTTCCTGACGGAGCATCTCAAATTCCTGGGTGACGACTATGGTGAGCGCCACGCCTGTCATGCGACGGCCGCCAAGACCCATTCCATGCTGACGGCCGGCTCGATCAAGGATATTTTCGACGCCGGCCTGCACGAATTCCTGGCCAATTTCATCCGCGACAACACCAGGCTCGGCGATGAGATCGCGCAGGATTACAGGTTCTATTGAGCATGATCCCAAAAAACGAAGACCGGTTTTCGGTAAGGCTCATGCTCCAGGGACGAGAGCGATGCGGCTGAAGATCACCCACCGGACCGAATACCGCTACGATGCGCCGGTGCATTATCTGTTGCAGCGTTTGCGGCTGCTCCCGGTGAACGGGCGCACCCAGACGGTGCTGTCCTGGGCGCTGAAGATCGAAGGCGCGCGCGAGGAAGTGCGGTTCACCGACCATTTCGGCAATGATACCCGGCTGTTGAGCGTCGAGGGCGAGCGCGACTTCATCACAGTCGAAGCAGCTGGCGAAGTGGTGACGCGCGATACCGCCGGTGTCTGCGGACCGCATCAGGGTTTCGCGCCGCTCTGGCTGTTCGGCCATGAAACGCCGCTGACGACGATCGGCAGCGGCATTCGTGAGCTTGCTGCCTCGGTGGGCAAGGGCACCGACATCGAAAGGCTGCACCGGCTAATGGCCGTGATCGGCGAGCGTGTCGCTTATACACCCGGCACCACCAACGCGACGACGCCGGCCGAAGAGGCCCTTGCGCTCAAGACCGGCGTTTGCCAGGACCACAGCCATATCTTCGTTGCCGCGGCTCGCGCCATGGATTTCCCGGCGCGCTACGTCAGCGGCTATCTGATGATGGATGCAGCGATCGAGCAGGCGGCAAGCCACGCTTGGGCCGAGGCGCATGTCTCGGGCCTGGGCTGGGTCTCCTTCGATGTCGCCAACGGCATTTCTCCCGACGAGCGCTATGTAAAGGTGGCGATCGGCCGCGATTATCGCGACGCCACGCCGGTATCGGGAATTCGGCTGGGACAGGCGGAAGAACAGCTTGCGGTCACCGTCACCGTGGAGCAGTAATCCCGGCAAGATTGTTGCCAAAGAGATTCGATGACCTATTGCGTCGGCCTGAAGATCGATCGCGGGCTCGTGTTCATGTCGGACACGCGCACCAATGCCGGCATGGATTCGATCTCGACCTTCAGGAAGATGCATGTCTGGGAGGAGCCGGGCGAGCGCGTCATCGTTTTGATGTCGGCCGGCAATCTGGCGACAACCCAGGCCGTAGTCAGCCTGCTCGACGAACGCACCAAGGCAGTGGCGGAGCGCCATGCCACGCTGCTCGAAACGCCCTCCATGTACCAGACAGTCCGGTTGGTCGGAGACACCGTCAAGGAGGTCATCGCCAGTTCGTCGCCGGCCGGCGAAAAGGCGGATTCCTATTTCAACGCCTCCTTCATCCTCGGCGGTCAGATCAAGGGCAGCGCGCCGCGCCTGTTCATGATCTATCCGGAAGGCAATTTCATCGAATCGACCGACGATACGCCGTTCTTCCAGATCGGTGAGACCAAATACGGCAAGCCGATCATCATCCGGGCCTACGAAAAGACGATGAGTTTCGCCGAGACGGTAAAGCTGCTGCTGGTGTCGTTCGACTCGACGCTGAAGTCGAACCTGTCGGTCGGCCTGCCGCTCGACCTGCTGTTCTATGAAAAGGACACTTTCAAGGTCGGCCTCAAAAAGCGAATAAACCATGACGATCAATATTATCGCACGATCTCGGATAGCTGGTCGAACGCGCTGAAGACCGCCTTTGCGAGCTTGCCTGATTTTCCCGAATGAAAACCTTCGTTTTTCGTGCTCTTTGATCGCGGCTCGATGAGGCGCTACGGAGGCGAAGATGAATAGCAACGAATTCCGCGAATGGTCGCTGCGAGCGGCTGAATGGGGCGCCGACTACAGAAACAGCCTTCGCGAAAGACCGGTGCGGCCGCTTGTCGAGCCGGGCGAAATCTTCAAAAGCATCGATGTCGCGCCGCCGGAAGACGGCGAAACGATGCAGGCAATCTTCGCCGATTTCGAGCAAAAGATCCTGCCGGGCATGACGCACTGGCAGCATCCGCGTTTCTTCGCCTATTTTCCGGCCAATGCGGCACCGGCCTCCGTCGTGGCCGAGTATCTGGTTTCCGCGATGGCTGCGCAATGCATGCTCTGGCAGACCTCGCCGGCAGCAACCGAGCTCGAGATGCGGGTCGTCGACTGGATGCGGCAGGCGCTTGGTCTGCCGGAGGGATTTTCCGGCGTCATGCAGGATTCGGCTTCATCGGCGACGCTTGCCGCCGTGCTGACCATGCGCGAGCGCGCGCTCGACTGGCAAGGCAACAAGAGCGGCCTGCAAGGCCAGCCGATCGTGCGGGTCTATTCTTCCGACCAAGTCCATACTTCCATAGACCGGGCGATCTGGGTGTCGGGCATCGGCGAGGCGAACCTCGTGCGCATTCCGGTCGCCGGACGCTTTCGCGCCATGCAGACGGCGGCTCTGGAAGCGGCGATCGTCACCGACCGCGAAAACGGCATGCTGCCGGCCGGCATCATCGCCAGCGTCGGCGGCACCAGTACCGGCGGCACCGACGATGTCGCGGCTGTTGGCGCGGTGGCGAAGCGGCACGGGCTCTACCTGCATGTCGATGCCGCATGGGCCGGCTCCGCCATGATCTGCCCCGAGTTCCGGCATTTCTGGGCCGGCGCCGAACATGCGGATTCGATCGTCTTCAATCCGCACAAATGGCTGGGCGCACAGTTCGATTGCTCGATGCAGTTCGTTCGCCAGCCGGAAGACCTCGTGCGTACGCTGGCGATCAAGCCCGAATTCTTGAGAACACATGGCCGCGACGGGGTCATCAATTATTCCGAATGGTCGGTGCCGCTCGGACGGAGGTTCCGCGCGCTGAAACTTTGGTTCCTGCTGCGTGCACATGGCTTGGAAAATCTGCGAACCATGATCCGCAATCATGTCGCCTGGAGCGAGAGCCTTGCCGCGCGGCTGGCTCGGGAACCGGATTTCGAGATCGTAACGGAGCCGATGCTGTCGCTGCTCTCGTTCCGGCATCTTACGGCTGCGGGCATCGACTCTGACAAGCACAATTTGCGGTTGGTCAGCGCGATCAACGATGACGGCCGCATCTACCTGACGCAGACTCGGGTGGACGGGCAGGTGGCGATCCGCTTTCAGGTCGGGCAGTTCGAAACGACTGCGGCGGACGTCGATACTGCTTTCGAGGTCATCACTGAGATCGCGCGGGGCCTGAGTTGATAGCCTCGTCGAGATTGCGCCGGAGCTTTTCTCTCTGCAGTCGCCCGATTTTCATTAGCCGGCTCATACCTGTTCATGGCTTTCGTTTTCAGCTATAGACGAGAAAAACGAAAATGAGAGGTTGCTAGATGTATCTGTCGCCGCGTCATTCCGAAATCATCCAGATGGCCAAAGATCATGGCCGCGTACTGGTCGAGGAGTTGGCGACGCATTTCAACGTGACGCCGCAGACGATCCGCAAGGATCTCAACGATCTCTGCGACCAGCGGCTTTTGTCCCGCATTCATGGCGGGGCATTGTTCCCGTCCGGCATCGAGAACATGGAATATGAGGCCCGGCGCAAGATCGCCGCCGAGGAGAAGGAGGCGATCGGCCGCGCGGCAGCCCGGCTGATCCCTGACAACGCCTCTCTGTTCATCAATATCGGGACCACGACGGAAGCGGTCAGCAAGTCGCTGCTCGATCATATTGGCCTGATGGTCATCACCAATAACATCAATGTTGCCAACAGAATGCGCATATATCCTTCGATCGAGGTGGTGATCGCCGGCGGTGTCGTGCGCGGTTCCGACGGCGGCGTGGTCGGCGAGGCAGCGGTCGATTTCATCAGGCAGTTCAAAGTCGATTTTGCGGTGATCGGCGCCTCGGCCATCGACCATGACGGCGCACTGCTCGACTTCGATTTTCGCGAGGTGAAGGTGGCTCAGGCGATCATCGCCAACGCGCGGCATGTGATCCTGGTGTCGGACCAGACCAAATTCGAGCGCACCGCGCCCGTCCGCATCGGCCATCTGTCGCAGGTCAACACCTTCATCACCGATCGTTGCGACATCCCGTCGGTGCGCAAGATCTGCCAGGAGGCAGAGGTTCAGCTGATCGAAACGTCGCTCTCCTAGAGATGCCGCTGCGGCATCTGCCGCCGATCATATTTCGTTTGACATTCGTTATCATTTCGAAATAATCCCGCCACGGTTTCGCAAAACTCAAAAATGCTGCAATGCGAAATCGGGGGGAGGACTTCTTTGGGCGCATCACCGATCCATGACATTTTCGTCATCGGTGGCGGCATCAATGGCTGCGGCATTGCCCGCGATGCCGTTGGGCGTGGCTTTTCGGTCTTCCTTGCCGAGATGAACGATCTGGCCAGCGGAACCTCTTCCGGCTCGACCAAACTGATCCATGGCGGCTTGCGCTATCTCGAATTCTACGAATTCCGCCTGGTGCGCGAAGCGCTGATGGAACGCGAGATCCTGTGGAGGAACGCGCCGCATATCATCTGGCCGATGCGCTTCGTGCTGCCATACGCCAAGGGGCTGCGTCCGGCCTGGCTGATCCGGCTCGGGCTTTTTCTCTACGACCATATTGGCGGGCGCAAATTGCTGCCGCCGACGAAAACGCTGGACATGGCCAAGGATCCGGCCGGCAAGCCGCTGAAGCCGCTTTTTCGAAAGGCGTTCGAATATTCCGACGGTTGGGTCAACGATGCCCGGCTGGTTGTGTTGAACGCCCGTGACGCTGCCGAGCGCGGTGCAACCGTTCGAACCCGAACAAGGGTCGTCAGCGCACGCCGCGAAGGCAATCTCTGGACGGTCAGGCTTGAAAACGTGCGGACCGGCGATACCGAGGAGGTCAAGGCGCGGCTGCTGGTCAATGCCGCCGGCCCGTGGGTCGATCAGGTGCTTTCAGCCACCGTCGGCTTGAACGACGTGCACAATGTCCGCCTCGTGCAAGGCAGCCACATCGTCGTTGGCAAGAAATTCGACGACCCACGCGCCTATTTCTTTCAGAACAAGGACGGGCGCATCATCTTCGCCATCCCATACGAAGACGAGTTCACGCTCATCGGCACCACCGACCGGGACTATCCCGGCGATCCGCACGACGTCAGGATCAGTGATGCCGAGATCGACTATCTCTGCGCTGCGGCAAGCGAATATTTCGCGCAGCCGGTCAATCCGTCGGATATAGTCTGGACCTATTCCGCGGTGCGCCCGCTCTACGACGATGGCGCCTCAAAGGCGCAGGAAGCCACCCGCGACTATGTGCTGAAGGCCGATGGAGGCGAGGGTGCCGCCCCGATCGTCAACGCCTTTGGCGGCAAGATCACGACCTACCGCCGATTGTCGGAATCGATGCTCGAGAAGATCGAGGGTTTTCTCGGCAAGCGCGGCAAACCATGGACGGCAAACGCGCCGCTGCCCGGCGGTGACTTTCCCGTCACCGGCTTCGATGCCGAGGTGGCGAAACTGAAAACGGCGTACCCGTTCCTCGACGCGCGGCTGGCCCGCCGGTTGACTCGGCTCTACGGCACCCGCGCAAGGAAGCTGCTGGGCCTCGCCAAGTCGAACGTCGATCTTGGCCGCAACTTCGGCGCCGATCTCTACGAAGCCGAGGTGCGCTACCTCGTCGAAAACGAATGGGCGATGACCGCCGAGGATGTATTGTGGCGCCGGACCAAGCGCGGCCTGCGTCTCAGCCGTGAGCAGGCGGCAGTGCTCGACGAGTTCATGCGCGGAATAAGCCGGCAGCACGTAGCGGCTGCCGAATAGGGACGGCCGACTAATGCAGAAAGCCTGGGAGGAGGCATCATGCTTGAACTGAGAAACGTGACGAAGACGGTGGGTGCGGCGGAACATATCCGCGACGTCTCGCTGACGCTTCAGCACGGCTCGCTCAACGTCCTGCTCGGGCCGACGCTCTCCGGCAAGACCAGCCTGATGCGGCTGATGGCGGGCCTCGACGTGCCGACCTCCGGCTCGGTCTGGTTCGATGGCAAGGATGTCACCGGCATGCCTGTGCAAAAGCGCAACGTCGCCATGGTCTACCAGCAATTCATCAACTATCCGGCAATGACGGTCTACGAAAACATCGCCTCACCGCTGCGGGTGGCCGGCACGGATCAGGCAACGATCGACAGGGAGGTGCGCAATGCCGCCGCCCTTCTCAAACTCACGCCCTATCTCGATCGCACGTCTCTCAGTCTGTCGGGCGGCCAGCAGCAGCGCACCGCGCTGGCCCGCGCCATCGTCAAGAATGCCAGCCTCGTGCTGCTCGACGAGCCGCTCGCCAACCTAGACTACAAGCTGCGCGAAGAATTACGCGCGGAACTGCCGAAGATATTCGCGGCCGCCGGCACAATCTTCGTTTATGCCACGACCGAGCCGCACGAGGCCTTGCTGCTCGGCGGCAACACGGCGACGCTTTCCGAAGGCAGCATCACCCAGTTCGGGCCGACCATCGAAGTGTTCCGCAAGCCGGTCGATCTGGTGACGGCGAGAACCTTCGCCGATCCGCCGCTCAACACCATCGTGCTTGCCAAGAAGGGCCTGGATTTCCTGCTCGAGGGCGGCGTGAAATTGCCGGTGCCGGCCGAACTCTTCGGCATTGCCAATGCGATCTATACGATCGGCTTCCAGCCTCATCATCTTTCCCTCGATCGGCCCGACGCCGCCGCGGTGCCGGTGCGCGCAAAGGTGACGATCACCGAGATCACGGGATCGGAAAGCTTCATCCATCTCGATTTTGCCGATGCGCGCTGGGTCATGCTGACCCACGGCATTCGCGACTTCGAGCCGGACGAGGAGGTCGAGGTGTTCATCGACCCGCGCCACATCATGGTCTTCGACGAGCACGGCCGCGCCGTGGCCGCGCCGAAGCTGGCGGCTTAGGAGGAAGCGATGGCGCGCATCGATGTCAATCATATCCGCCACTCTTATCTGCAGAACCCCCGCACGGATGCCGATTTCGCGCTGAAGGAAGTGCACCACACGTTCGAGGATGGCGGCGCCTATGCGCTGCTAGGCCCGTCCGGCTGCGGCAAGACTACGCTGCTCAACATCATTTCGGGATTGCTGCATCCCTCGCACGGCCAGTTGCTGTTCAACGGCAGGGACGTGACCAATCTGTCGACCCAAGAGCGCAACATTGCCCAGGTCTTCCAGTTCCCGGTGATCTACGACACGATGACCGTCTACGACAATCTGGCGTTCCCGCTGCGCAATCGCGGCGTGCCGGAGGCCGACGTCGACCGCAAGGTGCGCGAGACGCTGGAGATGACCGGGCTGGCCGATATGGCCAAACGAAAGGCGCGCGGACTGACCGCCGATCAGAAGCAGAAAATCTCGCTCGGACGCGGGCTGGTGCGCTCCGACGTCAATGCCATCCTGTTCGACGAGCCTTTGACCGTCATCGACCCGCATATGAAATGGGTGCTGCGCTCGCAGTTGAAGCAGCTTCACCGCCGCTTCGGCTACACCATGGTCTATGTCACGCACGACCAGACTGAGGCGTTGACCTTCGCCGACAGGGTGGTCGTCATGTATGACGGCGAAATCGTGCAGATCGGCACACCGGCGGAGCTGTTCGAGCGCCCGCGCCATACCTTTGTCGGCTATTTCATCGGCTCGCCCGGCATGAATGTCATGCCGGTGGCGATCGACGGCAAGACCGCGAAGCTGGGCTCGCAGCAGATCGAACTGCCGGGCGTGCCCAAGGCGGGCGGCGGCGCCATCGAGCTCGGCATCCGTCCCGAATATGTGCGCCTGGGCAGCCAGGGCATGGCCGTCCGGGTCAGCAAGGTCGAGGACGTCGGCCGCCACAAGGTGGTCCGTGCCAATCTCGAAGGGCGCGAGATCGCCGCCATCATCGGCGAGGACGAGACAGTTCCGGCTGATCCGAAGGTGCGGTTCGACCCGGCCGGCATCAACATCTATGCCGATTCCTGGCGCGTCGAGATGGGAGCCTGAAGTGGAAAAGACCTGGAACAACAGAGCCTGGTTCCTGGTGCTGCCGGTGCTGCTGCTGGTGGCGTTCTCGGCGGTCATACCGCTGATGACGGTTGTCAATTATTCGGTGCAGGACACTTTCGGCAACAACGTCTTCTTCTGGGCCGGCACCGAGTGGTTCGAGGAACTGCTTTCCTCCAGCCGCTTCTGGCAGGCGATGATCCGCAACCTTGTCTTCTCCTTCATCATCCTGGCGATCGAAGTGCCGCTCGGCATCTTCATTGCGCTCAATATGCCGAAGAAGGGTTGGGGCGTGCCTGTTTGCCTTGTTTTGATGGCGTTGCCGCTGCTGATCCCGTGGAACGTCGTCGGCACCATCTGGCAGGTGTTCGGGCGCAACGACATTGGCCTGCTCGGCTATTACGTCAACGCGCTCGGCATCGACTATAATTATGTGCAAGATCCTTATGACGCCTGGGTCACGGTCATCATCATGGACGTCTGGCATTGGACCAGCCTCGTCGTTCTGCTCTGCTATGCCGGCCTGGTCTCGATCCCGGATGCCTTTTATCAGGCGGCCAAGATCGACGGTGCCTCGCGCTGGGCGGTGTTCCGTTACATCCAGCTGCCGAAGATGAACCGCGTGCTGCTGATCGCCGTGCTGCTGCGCTTTATGGATAGCTTCATGATCTACACCGAACCGTTCGTGGTGACCGGCGGCGGACCCGGCAACTCGACGACCTTTCTTTCGATCGATCTCGTCAAGACGGCGCTCGGCCAGTTCGACCTCGGCCCGGCGGCGGCGATGTCGCTGGTCTACTTCCTTATCGTCCTGTTGTTGTCATGGGTGTTCTACACCGTGATGACCAATTACGACGCGGAGCGCTGAGATGAGCCGCGCTGACGAAAGAGCCGACAGAGTGAGCGAGACGACAGCTTCGCAAGGATTAGCCAGCACGCTGCGGCAGGACGAGATCGCACGGCTGATGCGCCGTCGCGGCGAGGAGTCGCGTTGGTGGTGGATCGTGCCGACGCTCTACATCATCGTTCTGCTTTTGCCGATCTACTGGCTCATCAATATGAGCTTCAAGACCAATGGCGAGATCGTCTCGTCGCTGACGCTCTACCCGCACGCACCGACATTGGCGAATTACCGCACCATCTTCACCGACGCGTCCTGGTATTCGGGCTACATCAACTCGATCACCTATGTGGTTATGAACATGGTGATTTCGGTGGCCGCAGCACTGCCTGCTGCCTATGCTTTTTCGCGCTATCGCTTCCTCGGCGACAAGCATCTGTTCTTCTGGCTGCTGACCAACCGCATGGCGCCGCCGGCGGTGTTCGCGCTGCCATTCTTCCAGCTTTATTCGGCCTTCGGCCTTATCGACACCCATATCGCCGTGGCTCTGGCGCATTGCCTGTTCAACGTGCCGCTGGCGGTGTGGATCCTCGAAGGCTTCATGTCGGGGGTGCCGAAGGAGATCGATGAGACCGCCTATATCGACGGCTATTCGTTCCCGCGCTTCTTCATCAAGATCTTCATGCCGCTGATTGCGAGCGGCATCGGCGTGGCGTGCTTCTTCTGCTTCATGTTCTCGTGGGTCGAGCTGCTGATCGCCCGCACGCTGACGACCACGGACGCCAAGCCGATCGCCGCGACCATGACCCGCACCGTTTCGGCCGCCGGCATGGATTGGGGGCTGCTCGCCGCAGCCGGCGTGCTGACGCTGATTCCCGGCGCGCTCGTCATCTGGTTTGTGCGCAACTACATCGCCAAGGGCTTTGCCCTGGGGAGGGTATGATGGAGCAGGTCGACAGAAGCCCATGGTGGTGGGCCGTGCTGTTTCTCGCCCTGGTCGTCGTGGCCTGGGTGGCCCTTCAAATCGATTTCGTGGCAATAACGGTAGGCTTCAGCGATCCGGCCAATATCCGCCTGTGGGGATTTAACCTCTCGTCCAACCTCGATTTTTCGTGGATGGCCTGGACGTGGCCGACCGCGGCCTTCTTTGGAACCATCTTTCTGCTGCTTTGCGGCATGGCGGTGTGGGAATACGTCTCGCCGGGCGGCAATCCGCGCGTCGGCGTGCTGCGCTTCGAAACGACGCGCGGCGACCGCTTGTTCCTGTCGCTGCTTGGCAGTGCCTTTATCCATCTCGCTTGGCTGGGTCTAGTCGGACCCAATCTGTGGTGGGCTCTCGCTCTCTCCGTGGTCTACGCCGTCGGCGTGTTCCGCTACGTATAGAGGGGGAAACTGTTGGAACGGCGGCGTGCCGGCCGCCGATCCAGATCGCACTTTGAACTTAACAGTGGAGGAAATACATGCGACGGCAATTCTTGACATCAACAACTGCGCTTGTCCTGTTGCTCGGGGCAAGCAACGCCTATGCCGGAATGGACGAGGCCAAGGCCTTCCTGGACAAGGAAATCGGCGACCTGTCGACGCTCGACCGCGCCGGCCAGGAAGCCGAAATGCAATGGTTCATCGATGCCGCGAAACCTTTCGCCGGCATGGATATCAAGGTGGTTTCCGAAACCATCGCCACGCATCAGTATGAATCGCAGGTGCTGGCGCCGGCCTTTACAGCCATCACCGGCATCAAGGTTACGCACGACGTCACCCAGGAAGGCGACGTTGTCGAGAAGATCCAGACCCAGATGCAGACCGGCCAGAACCTCTATGACGGCTGGGTCAACGATTCCGATCTGATCGGCACGCACTGGCGCTACCAGCAGGTGCGCAACCTGACCGACTGGATGGCAGGCGACGGCAAGGATGTCACCAATCCGAATCTCGACCTGAAGGATTTCATCGGCACCTCGTTCACCACCGCGCCCGACAAGAAACTCTACCAGCTTCCTGACCAGCAGTTCGCGAACCTCTACTGGTTCCGTTACGACTGGTTCAACGACGAGAAGAACAAGGCGGACTTCAAGGCCAAATACGGCTACGACCTCGGCGTGCCGGTGAATTGGTCGGCCTATGAGGACATTGCAGCGTTCTTCACCGGGCGTGAGATCGACGGCAAGAAGGTCTACGGCCATATGGACTATGGCAAGAAGGACCCGTCGCTCGGCTGGCGGTTCACCGACGCCTGGCTGTCGATGGCCGGCAATGGCGACAAGGGCATTCCGAACGGTCTGCCCGTCGACGAATGGGGCATCAAGGTCGACGAGAATTCGCGTCCGGTCGGTTCCTGCACGGCGCGCGGCGGCGACACCAATGGTCCGGCTTCCGTCTACTCCATCCAGAAGTATCTCGATTGGCTGAAGGCCTATGCACCGGCGGAAGCCCAAGGCATGACCTTCTCCGAATCGGGGCCAGTTCCGGCGCAGGGCGCGGTTGCCCAGCAGATCTTCTGGTACACCGCCTTCACCGCCAGCATGGTCGACGCCAGCGCCAAGGCCGTGCTGAACGACGACGGCACGCCGAAGTGGCGCATGGCGCCGTCGCCGCATGGCGTCTACTGGAAGGACGGCATGAAGCTCGGCTATCAGGACGTCGGTTCCTGGACGCTGATGAAGTCGACGCCGACCGACCGCGCCAAGGCCGCCTGGCTCTACGCGCAGTTCGTCACCTCGAAGACGGTCGACGTGAAGAAGAGCCATGTCGGCCTGACCTTCATCCGCGAGAGCACGATCCACGACAAGAGCTTCACCGAACGTGCGCCAAAGCTCGGCGGCTTGATCGAGTTCTACCGCTCGCCGGCGCGCGTCCAGTGGTCGCCGACCGGCACCAACGTGCCGGACTATCCGAAGCTGGCACAGCTCTGGTGGCAGGCGATCGGCGATGCTTCGTCGGGCGCCAAGAGCCCGCAGGAAGCGATGGACTCGCTCTGCGCCGAGCAGGAAAAGGTGATGAGCCGCATCGAGAAGTCGGGCGTCCAGGGCGATATTGGCCCGAAGATGGCCGAAGAGCATGACCTCGCCTACTGGAACGCCGACGCGGTCAAGAAGGGCAATCTCGCTCCTCAGCTCAAGATCGAGAACGAGAAGGAAAAGCCGGTCACCATCAACTACGACGAGCTGGTGAAGAGCTGGCAGCAATAGGACCGTTTGATGCGGGCGTCCGCGCCCGCATCGCCATGCTCAGGGGAGGCGGCATGTTGCCGTCTCCCCTGTTTGCGTGAACGGCTCCGCGCCGTCTGGCGTCGAGACACCGTAGCACCTTTGAATTCGCTTCGACGGGAGAGAGAATGACCGGATACATCCTTGCAATCGACCAGGGGACGACATCGAGCCGGGCGATCCTGTTCGCCGACAAGATGAAGGTCGTCGGCAGCGGGCAAAAGGAATTCACTCAATATTATCCGGCCTCCGGCTGGGTCGAGCACGATCCCGAGGAGATATGGGCAAGCGTCGTGGAAACGGTGAAGGCCGCGCTGAAGACAGCTGGCCGCAACGCAGCCGAAGTCGCCGCGATCGGCATTACCAACCAGCGCGAAACCGTCGTCATCTGGGACAAAGAGACCGGCAAGCCGATCCACAACGCGATTGTCTGGCAGGACCGCCGCACCGCGCCGCTATGCCAGAAACTGAAGAAGCTGGGGCTGGAGAAGAAATTCACAAAAAAGACCGGCCTGCTACTCGATCCCTATTTCTCCGGCACCAAGATCGCCTGGATGCTGGACAAGGTGAAGGGCGCCAGAAAACGCGCCGAGAAGGGCGAACTGCTGGCCGGCACCATCGACAGTTTTCTGATTTGGCGCCTGACTGGCGGCAAGGTCCACGCCACTGACGCCACCAATGCCTCGCGCACACTGGTCTACAACATCGAACAAAATGCCTGGGACGACGAGCTGCTGGCCATTCTTGGCATACCTGCAAGAATGCTGCCGCAGGTGAAAGATTGTGCCGATGATTTTGGAATCACAGACAAAAGCCTGTTTGGTGCAGAGATCAGAATCCTCGGTGTGGCCGGCGACCAGCATGCGGCGGCGATCGGCCAGGCCTGTTTCGATCCGGGCATGATGAAATCCACCTACGGCACCGGTTGCTTCGCGCTGCTCAACACCGGCAGCGATCTGGTGCGTTCGAAGAACCGGCTTTTGACCACCATCGCCTATAGGCTGAACGGCAAGACCACCTATGCACTGGAGGGCTCGATCTTTATCGCCGGCGCCGCCGTACAATGGCTGCGCGACGGCATCAAGGTGATCGGCAAGGCCGAGCAGAGCGGCAAATTGGCGGCGGAAGCCGATCCAACGCAGAACGTCTATCTGGTGCCGGCTTTCGTCGGGCTCGGCGCACCGCACTGGGATGCCGAGGCGCGCGGCGCCATCTTCGGGCTGACCCGCAATTCGGGGCCGGCGGAATTTGCCCGCGCGGCACTGGAATCCGTTGCCTTCCAGACCCGCGACCTGCTTGACGCCATGCGAAAGGACTGGAAGGGCGCCTCGGCCAAGACCGTGCTCAGGGTCGATGGCGGCATGGTGGCGTCGGACTGGACCATGCAGCGGCTGGCCGACATTCTCGATGCGCCGGTCGACCGGCCGACAATTCTCGAGACGACGGCGCTTGGTGCGGCTTGGCTGGCCGGCTCGAAGGCGGGTGTCTGGCCGAAGGCCGCGGAATTCGCCAGGAGTTGGGCGCTCGAGCGCCGGTTCAAGCCGGACATGGATGCTTCGACACGTGCCGCCAAGCTGGCAGGTTGGCGCCACGCTGTACGCAGGACGCTCAGTACTCAATAGGCAGGGATGCCACCGGATACGCACTAATGAAACATCCGCGCCGTTTCGGGCGCGGGCCTGCAGCCTCTAATCTAATGCATGTCGCGCAAACAGCGGTTTTGCGATAGCGCGTCGCATGAGGCCGATCGAACGCGACGCGCTTTAGGACTCAGTAAGGCGACCGGCACTGCCGGCGCGGACCGTAGTTGGGCTGGTAAGTGTTGTCAGAAGCGCGATAGCTCCGATAACGGTCGTAGCACCACTGCACGTGGGCATCGCCACGATAGACACGATTCTGGCTGTTGACGATGGCGCCCGTAATCAGCGCTCCGGTGGCGAAGGCGGCCAGCGGGAACCAGTAGTCACCGTGACGGCGATAGCCGCGACGATATTCGCGATAGCCGCGATGGCCACGCCAATACATGCCATCGTCACGCGCAAAACTGCGCCGGGAGAAATCGCGACGCGAGAAATCGCGGTTGAAACTCCGGTGCCTCCGCCACGGCTCGTACTGGACGGTCTGGACATTCGAGGTGATCCCCTGGGCCGGGGGCGCATAGCTGGGCTGAGCGTTGACTGGCACGATCTCCGCGGCAGCGAATGAGATCGAAAGAGTGGTCGCCAGCAGGCCCGACATGATCCTATTCATGGTCTTCTCCTTGAAACGCATGTCCCTTATCGCGGGAAACGGGCAGGCTGCGCAAATTGTTCCGCCAAAAATCCCAAGTTGCTGATCCGCAAAGGTTCTCCCGATTTGCTGCTTGCCTTTGTCGCCATAGAGGGCGAGCTTCGGCCTTGTGCGAGAGGGAGGCAGTTCCGTCAACGCCGAAGCGCTCCGCAAGGCATGATGACACTGCTGGAAAGCCCGGTGTGCGAGCCGTCTTTTTCCGGTTGACCGGCAGAGGCACTCTCCCTATGTTCCGCGCAATTTCGAGGGCGGCCTTTCTGAGCCCGCGGGAGCGCGTAGCTCAGCCGGTAGAGCAACTGACTTTTAATCAGTAGGTCATGGGTTCGAATCCCATCGCGCTCACCAAAATCCAGATGTACGGCCCGGAGACATGGGTAACAGTTTGTACCTAAGAAATGGGTGACAACCTCGTGCCGAACGCATGCGGTGGCCTTAACCACCCGCCCCATCGTCCATCATCGTGCCGGTGAGCGCCTCATAGGCTCTGCTGCACAGCTGCGAATGCGGACAATCCTTCACGATAAGCGCCGGCACCACCGTGAGAACCGCTGCGGCAAGGATTTGCGGGCAAAGACCGACGGCGCTTACCTTTCTGCCGAACACGCCGGCCAGGAAAAAGTAGAGACCCTGGGCCATGCAGGCTGCCGTCAGAATGCCCAGAAGCGTGCTCGTCCCTCTTGCGAAGGGCGTTGTATAGCTGTCGGGAAAACCCAGCGTGCCGAGATCCATCGACCATTGCAGCGCCAGCACGACGCTCAATGCCGCCCAAACGAAGGCCGTCTTACGAGTGAACAGCGTCCGCTTTGGTTTGTTGCTTAGATCGGTCATGAAATCACGTCTGAATGCGCGCCGGGACATGCGCAAGCTCCCGGTCAAATCAGCGAGACACTACCGCCGGGATGGCGTTCGAGCCGTCCGGCGAGGTCGAGCTCCAGCAGCACCATGAACACTTGAGCGGGATGCAGGCCGGTGTGGCGGATAATCTCGTCGACTGCTACCGGCGTCGGGCCGAGCGCCTCGACGACGCGGTCGCGGTCGTCCTCGCGCGGCGGCGGTGTTGCTGAAAAGTCGGGCGGCTCTTCGAGCGGCGATGTCCTTGGCGTCCAGGCGCCGAGCAGCGGCGCGACCGCGCTGGTGATATCGGCGGCCTCGGTGACAAGGGTGGCGCCGTCCTTGAGCAGGCCATTGGTGCCGGCGGCGCGCGGATCGAGCGGCGAACCGGGAACGGCAAAGACCAGGCGGCCCATCTCGCCGGCAAGCCGGGCGCTGATCAGCGAGCCGGAGCGCTGTGCGGCCTCGACCACCACCAATCCCAATGCAGCACCGGCAACAAGCCGGTTGCGGCGCGGAAAATCCTGTGCGCGCGGCTGCCAGCCAAATGGCATTTCGGAGATGATGGCGCCGCCGCGCTCCGCGATCTCGTCGCACAGCCCGGCATTTTCGGGCGGGTAGGGCAAATCGAGGCCGCCGGCGAGCACGCCGATCGTGCCGGTCGAAAGGCTGCCCTGGTGCGCGGCCGTATCGATGCCGCGCGCCAGGCCGGAGACGATGCCATAGCCGTCGCGGCCGAGATCCGCCGCCAGCATCCGCGCCATCTTGATGCCGGCCAGCGAGGCGTTTCGGGCGCCGACGATGGCGATCGCGGGCAAGCGGAACACCGCACTATTACCCCTGACCGCGAGCAACGGCGGCGGATGGTCCATGCTCTTCATCAGCGGCGGATAATCCGCCTCGCCGATGCCGACGAAGCGGGCGCCCGCCCGCCTGGCTGCCTCCAGCTCGGCCTCGGCCTCGCCAATGGACGGAATGCGGACGATTTTTTTGGCGCCACCCGAAATCATCAGCTCCGGCAGCATCGCAAGCGCTGCTTCGGCCGAACCGAACCGGTTGATCAGGTCGCGAAAGGAAGCCGGGCCGACATTCGGCGTGCGGATCAGGCGAAGCCAGCTCAGCCGCTGCCGGTCGCTGAGGCGCGGCCCGGCGGCGGGCTCGCTCACTCCTTTGCCCCGATCTTACCCTCGGTGCCGGCAAGCAGCCGCGCAATGTTGGCGCGGTGCTTTATGATGACGATCAGGCTCATCGCCGCGAAAAGCCCGGCAATCTGCGGCGTGCTCAGGAAGTACAAGGCCACTGGCACGACGACCGCTGCCGTCAATGCCGCCAGCGAGGAGTAGCGGAACAGGAAAGCCACCGCGAGCCAGACAACGGCGAAGATCACCGCCACCTGCCAGGCAAGGCCGATCAGCACGCCGAGGTAGGTGGCGACACCCTTGCCGCCCTTGAAGCCGAGCCAGACCGGAAAGAGGTGGCCTAGAAACGCACCGAAACCGGCCCAGAGTCCGAGCTCAGGTGCAAAGCGGCCGGCGATCAGCACAGCCGCGGTGCCTTTAAGGGCGTCGAGCAGCAGGGTGGCCGCCGCCAGACCCTTGTTGCCGGTGCGCAGCACATTGGTGGCGCCGATGTTGCCGGAGCCGATGTTGCGCACGTCGCCGAGGCCGGCGGCACGGGTGATCAGCAGCCCGAAGGGGATCGAGCCGAGAAGATAGCCGAACACCAATGCCAAGACGGGACTGTAAGCCATTGTTCCCCCGAAGTTTCCTTGGCTGAACGGATTTGAAGGCGTGACGCCTGTTCCGTCCTAGGCCGAAAACACTGTGCGGCCCGCCACCATCGTTTGCAAGACTTTGCCTTGCAGCCGCGCGCCTTCGAAACAGGTGTTTTTCGAGCGCGAGCGGATGCCGCTCTCGCTGACGATCCATGGCTCGTCCAGATCGACGAGTGCAAGGTCGGCCAAAGCCCCCGGTTTCAGCGTGCCGCCGGGCAGGCTGAACAATCTTGCCGGCGCGGTGGATAAGGTCTCGACCAGCCGGAGCAGCGTCACGTCGCCATTGTGATAGAGCCGCAGCGCCGCGCCCAGCAGCGTTTCCAGCCCGATGGCGCCGGCCGCAGCATCGGCGAAGGGCAGGCGCTTGGTGTCGACGTCCTGCGGGTCGTGCGAGGAGACGATGAGGTCGATGGTGCCGTCCTTGACCGCCTCGATCATCGCCAGCCGGTCTTCCTCGGCGCGCAGCGGCGGCGTCAGCCGGAAGAAGGTGCGGTACTCGCCGACATCATTCTCGTTGAGCGACAGATTGTGGATCGACACGCCTGCTGTGACGTTGGCGCCGTCGGCTTTTGCGCGCGCTACCGCGTCTGCCGCCATAGCCGTCGAGATCTTGGCAGCGTGATAGGAGCCGCCGGTCAGGCGAGCCAGCGCGAGATCGCGCTCCAGGGGGATTGATTCGGCCTCGCGAGGAATGCCGGCAAGGCCAAGCCAGCTTGCGTAAAGGCCTTCGTTCATCACGCCGGCCGAGGCGAGATCGGCGTCCTGGGTTTCATGCGCGATGACGCCGTCGAAATCGCGCGCGTAGGTCAGCGCGCGACGCATCACCAGCGCGCTGGCGATAGAATGCCGGCCGTCGGTGAAGGCGACCGCTCCAGCCTCGCGCAATAGGCCGAATTCGGTCATCTCGCGGCCTTCCAGCCCCTTGGTGATCGCTGCCGCCGGAAAGATGTTGACGATTGCCGTGTCCTTGGCGGTGCGCAGCACAAACTCGACCAAAGCGACATTGTCGATCACCGGGTCGGTATCGGGCATCATGACGATTGAGGTGACGCCGCCCGCCGCCGCAGCAATGCTCGCCGATGCGATGGTTTCGCGGTGTTCGCCGCCCGGTTCGCCGATGAAGACACGTGCATCGATCAGGCCGGGGATGATCGCCTTACCAGCGCACTCGATGATCGTGGCGTCTTCGGGCGCGCCCTGGTTCAAGGCCGCCTTGCCGGCGGCAACGATTTTGCGCCCTTCGACGATGACGGTGCCTATCTCGTCGATGCCGCGCGATGGGTCGACGATGCGGGCGCGGCTGAAGACCGTTATGCTCATGCGCCGCGGCCCTCGTGGTTTCGACGGGGGTCGAGCAGCGCTTCCATCACCGCCATGCGCACGGCGACGCCCATCTCAACCTGCTCCTGGATAACGCTTTGCGGGCCGTCGGCGATCTCGGAGGCGATCTCGACTCCGCGGTTCATCGGGCCGGGATGCATGACCAGCGCACCGTCCTTGGCCGCTTTCAGCTTCTCGGCGTCGAGCCCGAAATAGCGGAAATATTCGCGCACCGAGGGTACGAAAGCGCCTTCCATGCGTTCGCGCTGCAGGCGCAACATCATCACCACGTCGGCGTCCTTCAGACCCTCGCCCATCGAGCGGGTGACGATGACGCCCATCTTCTCGATGCCGGCGGGCAAAAGCGTCGAAGGGGCGACGACCCGTACTTGGGCACCGAGTGCGTTGAGCAGAATGATATTGGAGCGGGCCACGCGCGAATGCAGGATGTCACCGCAGATCGCCACGATCAGCTTCGATAACGGACCCTTGGCGCGGCGGATGGTCAGCGCGTCGAGCAGCGCCTGCGTTGGATGTTCATGAGCGCCGTCGCCGGCATTGACCACCGAGCAGCCGACCTTTTGAGCAAGAAGTGCCGCCGCGCCCGCCGATTGGTGGCGGATGATCAATATGTCGGGGCGCATGGCGTTCAGCGTCATCGCGGTATCGATCAGCGTCTCGCCCTTCTTCACCGACGAGCTTGCCACCGACATGTTCATGACGTCGGCGCCGAGCCGTTTGCCGGCCAGCTCGAACGACGATTGCGTACGGGTCGAGGCTTCGTAGAAGAGATTGATCTGGGTGCGGCCGCGCAGCGTCGATGTCTTCTTGTCCGATTGCCGCGAGATGGCAACGGCCCGGTCCGCCCGGTCGAGCAGAAGCTCGATGTCGGCGGGGGAAAGATCGCGGATGCCTAGAAGATGGCGGTGGGGATAAAGTGGAAGGGACGATGCGTCAGTCATCTCAAGTCGCTGCTATAGGGGGGAGGCTCCGCGGCTGCAAGCACCGGCTTGGGATTGGATCGGTTCTCCCCGGTATTTTCGTCGCGCGCCGCCGGCCATAGGCTATAAACCGCGATGACTTTGGATTCGCAGACTTCAGGTGATAAGGACGAAGCGTGACCGACGACGTGACCAACCAGCCGCCGCCGCTGGCCGGCGGCAACGCCTGGCGGGGCGATCCGTTGCTGATCCAGCTTGCCGAGCGCTTTTCCGATCCGGTGCGCAAGGACCTCGACGGGCTTGGCCGTTTCGTTTTGACGCATGAGGCGCAGGAGCTGGCCCGTCTTGCCAATGTCGAGACGCCGAAGCTCAGGACCCATGATCGCCAGGGCCGGCGCATCGACCAGGTCGAGTTCCACCCCGCCTATCACGCGCTGATGCGCCGCTCGGTCGCCAACGGGCTGCATTCGTCGGTCTGGGAGAATGGCGACGCCGAGATCGGCCGCCGCCACCAAGTGCGCGCCGCGCGCTTTTACCTCACGGCTGAGCTCGAAACCGGGCATCTTTGCCCGATCACCATGACCAGCGCTTCGCTGGCAGCGCTGATGGCCAGCCCGAAACTGTTTCGCGAATGGGCGCCTCGGGTGACGACGCGCAAATACGATCAGGGCCAAAAGCCGCCGGTCGAAAAAGCCGGGCTGACGCTCGGCATGGGCATGACCGAGAAGCAAGGCGGTACCGATGTTCGTGCCAACGTCACCAAGGCCGAGCGCGCCGGCAGCGGTTTTTATCGCCTGACCGGCCACAAATGGTTCATGTCGGCGCCGATGTCGGATGCCTTCCTGGTGCTCGGACAGGCGCCGGAGGGACTGTCGTGCTTTCTCGTTCCCCGCTTGCTTGGCGACGGATCCGGCAACGGCTTCCGCTTTCAGCGGCTGAAGGACAAGCTCGGCAACCGCTCCAATGCGTCCTCCGAGGTGGAATTCGTCAATGCCATCGGCGAGATGGTTGGCGAGCCCGGCGCCGGCGTGAAGACGATCATGGACATGGTGACCCTGACGCGGCTCGACTGTGCCGTCGCCTCCTCGGCGATCATGCGGGCCGGACTGGCCGAGGCCGTCCACCATACGCGCCACCGCCAGGTGTTCGGAACCAATCTGATCGAGCAGCCGCTGATGCAGCGTGTTCTGGCCGACATGGCGCTCGACGTTGCCGCCGCTACCGCGCTGTCGTTCCGGCTGGCGCGCTCCTTCGACGAGGCGGCCGGCGACCGCGGCGAGGCGGCCTTCGCCCGCGCCATGACGCCGGTCGTCAAATACTGGGTCTGCAAGATTGCGCCGCCGCTGCTCTATGAGGCGATGGAATGCCTCGGCGGCAATGGCTATGTCGAGGAGGGGCCGCTCGCCCGCTACTATCGCGAAGCTCCGGTCAACGCGATCTGGGAGGGTTCAGGCAACGTCATGGCGCTCGACGTGTTGCGAGTGCTCGGCCGCGCGCCAGGCCTGTTCGATGACGTGCTGGCCGGCATCGACCGCGATCTCGGCGCTGGCGGACGCGGCACCGTCGGCGTGCTCAAGGCAGCAATGCAGGTCGCTGCAACCGACGAGGGCTCAGCGCGGCTGTTGACCGAGCAATTGGCATTGTCGGCGGCGGCGGCAGAGCTTCGCAGGCTGGGGGCAGGGCGGATCGCCGACGCCTTCGTCGAGACGCGCCTCGCCGGCCAGTGGCGCAACACCTATGGAATGCTCGATTCGCGCCACGATGCGCGGATGATCATCGACACGCTCTACCCGCCGATCAACTAGTGCCGTCGCCCGGGTCGTAGCCGCTTTTTTTCGCGCGCCCTGTGGATGATCGTTAACCTTAACAAATGGTTTCCATTGCGGCGGCCGGTGGCAAAGCCCAGTGTTATGGTTAAGGCAAGGACTGTTCGGCTGAGCGGTCTTTGTCCTGCGAAGCAGGAGCGTCATGCGGCATATTTTGAGCTCTTTTCTGGCATTGCATTGGGCGGCCGTTTTCGCCCTGCTGGCGTTCATCTGCATCGATGGGAATCGTGGCGTCGCGGCGGCCCTTGGCGTGCTCGGCGTTCCCGTCCAGAACACTCGCTTTGCCGATCTTGAAAACGCCGTCGTCGTGGCGCCGCTCGCCGTGGCATTGCTTGTCGTCGCGGTGCTGTTCTGCTGGGCCTTTGTTGAAGCATTGACCAGCGACGCCACCAACCCGGACCCAGCCGACAGTGTTGTGCGGATCGCCTTCATCTCGGCCTCGGGCGTGCTGTCGTTGATCGTCATCGGCGGCGCTGCGCAAGGCATCAATGGGCTGTTCATGGTTGTCGCCGTGCAATTGGCGGCACTTCTGGCGTCATATGTCGCGATGCTCGCCGAGCGGCGCTCAGCCGCTGCCGCGGCAGTTCCAGTGACCGGCGAAATCCGCGCGGCCGCGCATATCATGGCCAAGGCAGCGGCGTACAATTCCTCGCTTGCGCGCATTTCGGGCCGGCCGGATTCGAGGGACGATCGCTGATGCGCACCTTGTTCGCGCTGTGGGCGGCTCCGCTCCTCCTGTTCTGGGGCTGGTTCTTTCTGTCGCTCAACGACATCAATTTCGGCTATGTCATGCTGAGCCGCCAATTGCACGATCTCGTTTTCCAGCTTTATGGGCAGATGCTCGGCGTCGATCCGGCGCTCATCCCGGGCATGGTGGCGAAGGCTTGCGTCTTCGACGGCCTACTGCTGATGGCGTTCTGGGCATTTCGCCGCCGCAAGGCGATCGGCAACTGGATCAAGGCAACGCGCAATCGCTATTTCGACCAGGCATCGACTCCGAGCGCCTGAAGCCGGTCGAGAACACCCTGCAGGATGAAGGCCGCCGCCGCTGAATCGATCTTGCCGGCGCGTTTCTTGCGGGAAAAATCCATCTCGATCAGTGTCCGCTCGGCCGCCACCGTCGACAGCCTTTCGTCCCAAAAGACGAACGGCAGATCGGTCAATCCAGCCATGTTGCGGACGAAAGCGCGGGATTTTTGGGCGCGTGGGCCTTCCGAGCCGTCCATGTTGATGGGGAGGCCGATCACCACTGCGCCGGCATTTTCCTTCTGCAGCAGAGCGAGCAGCACCGCGGCATCGAGCGAGAATTTCCTGCGCATGATGACAGGGCGCGGGTGCGCGAACGACAAGCCGCGGTCCGAAACCGCCACGCCGATCGTCTTGTCGCCGAGGTCGAGCCCAGCCAGGGTCTTGCCGCCGCCGAGCCGGCCCGGCAACTCCTCGATCGTGATGATGCCCAACGGCTTTTCCTTTGACCGCGACGCTGCACTTCCTATACGCGCAACATATGCCGCGGCACTTTAATTTCGCCGTCGGCGTTCTAGCCTCTACCGAAGCAAAAATCGAGGAAGGCATTGATGAAACTTACCTGGTACGGACACTCGGCATTCCGCGTCGAAATCGAAGGCGCGAAAATCCTCATCGACCCGTATCTGGTCGGCAACCCGTCATGGACAGGCGGCTGGGAAGGGCCGGCCGAAGGGGTCACGCACGTGTTGCTTACCCATGGCCACAGCGACCACATCAGCGGCGCCGTCGAAGTGCTCAAGAAAAGCGGCGCGATGCTGGTCGCCAATTTCGAGATTTGCATGTACCTGGTCGGCAAAGGCGTCAGTGACAAGCAGATCAATCCCGGCAATATCGGCGGTACCGTCGATTGCGGCGGCTTCACCACCACTTTCGTTCAGGCTCTGCATTCATCGTCCTTTCCTGGCGAGGGCGGCCAGAACACCTATCTCGGCAATCCGGGCGGGCTCGTCCTGCACTTCCCCGAGGATAAGACGCTCTATCATATGGGCGACACCGACATCTTTTCCGACATGGCGCTGATCAACGAGTTACATGAGCCGAAGATCGGCATCGCGCCGATCGGCGACCGCTTCACCATGGGTGGTGCGGTGGCAGCTCTTGCCTGCCAGCGTTTCTTCAAGTTCGAGACGGTCGTTCCCGCTCACTTCGGCACATTTCCGATGATAGATCAGACCGCCGACAAGTTTGTGGCCGGGCTGGACGGATCGGGTGTGAAAGTGGCGTTGCCGAAGATCGGCGAGACGATTACGCTGTAGGAACGCCGAACCGGAATGACGACATGGGTCTGAGAAACTCTCTTTGCATTTCTATGCTGGTTGCCGCATCGCCGGCGCTGGCCGCCGAGGATTTCATCGAGGGCATCTATCTGCAATCGGAGGATCTCTGCGCGCAGGCCAAAAAGGATACGCTGCAGACGGTGATCGAGGGCGGCAATATCGTACTGTCGGCAAACGGACTGGAAAGCATCGAATATAACTGCGAGTTCCTGCAGATCACCAAGGCGACACGGTCGCCAAGCTGGGCGGTGACCGCCATCTGCCAGGAGCCGGGCTACGTCTTTCCGGATGTTCTCTCACTGACTCAGATGAACCCGAAGCAGATCGACCTGGTTTCGGTTCGGCCTGCCGCGGACGAAAGCGAGCAGAGCGGCAACGGCGGCAGCTATTTCCTCTGCGACGGCGTGGCGATGCCGTAGGGCAGTTGTCGGCACGATGCATGTTGCGCGGCACGCGCTGCGCCGCTATAGCGCTGGTTTTCCCCGAGGCACAACATGTCCGTTGATATTAAAACCGTGAAGCGCGTCGCGCACCTTGCCCGCATTGCGGTGAGCGAGGAGGATGCAGAGCGCATGACCGGCGAATTGAACGCCATTTTGGGCTTTGTCGAGCAGTTGAACGAGGTCGATGTTTCCGGCGTCGAGCCGATGACCTCGGTCACGCCGATGGCAATGAAGAAGCGCCAGGACGTCGTCACCGACGGCAGCAAGGCAGCCGACATCGTCGCCAACGCGCCGGCAACCGAAGAGAACTTCTTTCTCGTGCCAAAGGTCGTGGAGTAGCTGGCCGATGGTAATCGAGATCGCCGCGGAGACGCCGCTGCAGGACGATGTGCGTGGGCTGGTCGAGGAGCTCAACGCCACATTGCTGGAGTTGACGCCGCCGGAGCATTGCTACCATTTGACGGTCGAGCAGATGGCGGACCGCGACACGACCGTCTTCATCGCCCGCGATAACGGCCTTGCCATCGGTTGCGGCGCGCTGAAGCGCCACGATGCTGTCGTCGGCGAGGTCAAGCGTATGTATACGCGGCCTTCGCATCGCGGCCGCAAAATCGGTGCGATGATCGTCGAGCGGATTGAGGGCTTGGCGCGCCAAGAAGGGCTGAAGCGTCTGGTGCTGGAGACGGGCGACCGTCATCCCGCCGCCTGGACCGTCTACGAACGCGCCGGTTTTTCGCGCTGTGGGCCGGTGCTGAATTATCGCAATTCCGAGTAGTCGGTGTTTTACGAAAAGAGCCTTGCCTGATGAGCGACCTGACCCAACTGACGATTTCGCAGGCCCGCGCCAAATTGCGCTCCAGGGAGATCACCGCCACCGAAGTCACCGAGGCTTATCTGTCGGCGATCGAGCGAGCCAATCCTGCGCTCAATGCCTATATCGTGGTCACCGGCGACAAAGCGCGCGACATGGCCAAGGCCTCCGACGCGAAACTGGCCAAGGGCGAGGGCGGGTCCCTCGAGGGTATCCCGCTCGGCATCAAGGATCTGTTCGGCACCGAAGGCGTCCACACCCAGGCCTGCAGCCACGTGCTTGACGGGTTCAAGCCGCGCTACGAATCGACTATCACCGCCAATCTGTGGGCGGATGGCGCCGTCATGCTCGGCAAGCTCAACATGGACGAGTTCGCCATGGGCTCGTCCAACGAGACCTCGTATTACGGGCCTGTCATCAACCCGTGGCGGCGTTCGCGGCTCGACACGGTGGTAATGCCGACGACACATCAGGGCGAGGGCGGCTTCGTTTCGGCGGGCGGCACCAGGACCGCGCGCACGTTGGACAATGCCCAGCTGGTGCCGGGCGGTTCGTCCGGTGGCTCGGCATCAGCCGTCTCGGCCTTCCTGTGCGCCGGCGCTACCGCCACCGACACCGGCGGCTCGATCCGCCAGCCCGCCGCCTTCACCGGCACGGTCGGCATTAAGCCGACCTATGGCCGCTGCTCGCGTTGGGGCGTCGTCGCCTTCGCCTCGTCGCTCGACCAGGCCGGGCCGATCGCGCGCGACGTGCGCGATGCCGCGATCCTGTTGAAGTCGATGGCTTCGGTCGACCCGAAGGACACGACCTCCGTCGACCTGCCGGTGCCGGATTACGAGGCGGCGATCGGCCGCTCGATCAAGGGGATGAAGGTCGGCATCCCCAAGGAATACCGTGTCGACGGCATGCCCGAGGAGATCGAGGCGTTGTGGCAGAAGGGCATTGCCTGGCTGAGGGATGCCGGCGCCGAGATTGTCGACATCTCGCTGCCGCACACGAAATACGCGCTGCCGGCCTATTACATTGTTGCGCCCGCCGAAGCCTCGTCCAACCTCGCCCGTTACGACGGCGTCCGCTATGGATTGCGCGTGCCCGGCAAGGACATTGTCGACATGTATGAAAAGACCCGCGCCGCCGGCTTCGGGCGTGAGGTCAAGCGCCGCATCATGATCGGCACCTATGTGCTTTCCGCTGGCTACTACGATGCCTACTATCTGCAGGCGCAGAAGGTTCGTAACCTGATCAAGCGCGATTTCGAAAATGTGTTTGTCGCAGGTGTCGACGTCATCCTGACGCCGGCAACGCCGTCCGCCGCCTTCGGCATCGCAGACGAAGACATGGCCGCCGACCCGGTCAAGATGTATCTCAACGACATCTTTACGGTGACGGTGAACATGGCCGGCTTGCCCGGCATCGCGGTTCCGGCCGGGCTCGACGCCAAGGGGCTGCCACTCGGCCTGCAGCTGATCGGCCGGCCTTTCGACGAGGAAACGCTGTTCCAGACCGCCCATGTCATCGAACAGGCGGCCGGCACATTTCAGCCGGAAAAATGGTGGTAGGATCGTTTCTCATCTGAGGGGGTGAGGGATGTTCTTCTATGTCTCCAAGGTCCTGTGGCTCTTCGTCCAGCCGCTTAATCTCGCGATCATCCTGCTGCTGGCTGGATTGCTTGCGGCATTGGTCGGGCGCAAAAGGCTATTTGCCACCGGCAGCGTGCTGGCCTTCCTTGTCCTGGCACTGTCAGCATGGACCTCGCTCGGCGCAGTGATGCTCAATCCGCTCGAGGAGCGTTTCCCTAAGCCACCCCTGCCGGAAAGGGTTGACGGAATCGTTGTGCTCGGCGGCGGTATGGACGGCGCCATCAATTTCGTTCGCGGCGGTTATGAACTCAACGCCAGTGGCGATCGAATTGTCGAGGCAGCCGTGCTGGCGCGGCGTTTTCCGACAGCGAGAGTCGTCATTTCAGGCGGCCCCGTTGCAATAATCGGTGAGGACGAAGGCGACTCAACCACGGCGCCACGCGTACTCACTGCGCTCGGCGTGGCGGCCGATCGTCTGATCCTGGAAGACAAGTCACGCAACACCTACGAGAATGCCGTCTTCACCAAGCGGCTGATTACGCCGAAACCCGGCGAGATCTGGCTGCTGGTGACCTCAGCCTTCCACATGCCGCGCGCCAAGGCGCTGTTCGACAGAGCCGGCTTCCCGACGGTTCCATGGCCGGTCGACTACCGCACCTCCGGTAAGGAAGGTATCAGCCTGTTCCGCAAATCTACCAACGAAGCGCTGCAGACCACGACCATCGCGATTCGCGAATGGATCGGGCTCGTCGCCTATTGGCTGTCGGGCCGCATTGATCAGCCTTTTCCCGGGCCGGGCGGCTGACCGAGCACCGCCTGCCGCGCCGCCGAGAAAAATTGGCGGCGCACCAGCACCGCCAGAAGCAGCAGCGTCGATAGCACGAAAACGGCGGGATCGACGAACCAGCCAAGATAACCGATCGAGAAGAACACGCCGCGCAGCCCGGAATTGAAATGCTTCCCGGCCAGCATGTTCATGCGGGCCGCGCGCCACACCGCCGTTTCGGTGACCGGATTGCGCGACGCCTCGCCATGCGGAATCGGCACCGCGCCGATCAGGATCGAGCAATAGTTGAACAGCCGGTAAGCCCAGCCGAACTTGAAGAAGGAAAAGGCCAGGATCAGCACCAGCCCGAACACCTTCGTCTGGAAGGCGGCGCGTGAGGATGTGGCGCCAAACGGCAGGTCGCTCAGCACAGTGAGAACCTGATCGGAAGCGCCGAGCAAGGCAAAACAGCCGCCGATCGCAATCAGCGAACTGGAGGCAAAGAAGGCGGTCCCCTGTTGCAGGCCGCTCATGATGGCGGTGTCGACGATGCGGATCTCGCGTTCGGCCATGGTCCTCATCCAGGCCTCGCGCTGCGCGTTCATCGCCCTCGTCAGCGACATGCGGCTGACCAGCATTCCGTCGGCGGCGAGCGTATGCAGCACCCACGCGGCGAGGAAGAACCCCAGCGCTGCAAGGTCGGCCGTCGATAGATGAAAGGAATCGCTCATGCGGTGCTTTTACCACAAGCCGAGGCAACGCTTCGATGGCCGAAGCCGGAATGTCGCTGCCGGAGCAAACAAGGTCGGCAGGTGCAGCGCCCCAATCTTTAAAACAGCGGAAAACATCATGGGAATTCCTATATATAGAGCTCAACAGGGTCCCAGGAGAAAACGCCCACGTGTTCCTTTCGGTTTTCGACCTGTTCAAGATCGGCATCGGCCCATCGAGTTCGCACACGATGGGGCCGATGACGGCTGCGCGGCGGTTTCTCGACGAGATTGCGGGAGACGACTGGCCGCGTCCGGCCGGCGCCAGGGTCGACCGAATCGCGGCCAGCCTGCATGGCTCGCTCGCCTATACCGGCATCGGCCATGGCTCCGATCGCGCCGTGGTGCTCGGCCTCGCCGGCCAGACGCCGCAGACGGTGGATCCTGACCACGCCGACGGCATCGCCGCTCGCATCGCCGCCGAGAAGCGGATTTCGCCGCACGGCCATCCGTCCTATCGTTTCGACCCGGCAACGGATCTGGTGCTGGATCGCAAGACGCCGCTGCCGGGTCACGCCAATGGCATGGCGTTTTCTGCCTATGATGCCGGAGACCGGTTGCTGCTGAGGCGCGTCTACTATTCGATCGGCGGCGGCTTTGTCGTTTCCGAGGAAGAATTGCAGCGGATGAAGGCGAGGGGCTCGGCGACAACCGAAGGCAAGAAGGTTCCATATCCGTTCAAGAACGCCGTCGAAATGCTCTCAATGGCAGCGAAAAGTGGCCTTTCCATCGCCGAGATGAAGCGCGTCAACGAGGAGACGCAGATGTCGCGCGAGGAGCTCGACGCTGGCCTCGACGGCATCTGGAGCGCCATGAAGGGATGCATCGAGCGCGGCCTGTCGCAAGACGGCATCATGCCTGGCGGACTGAAGGTGCGCCGCCGTGCCCGGATGCTGCACGACAAGTTGCAGGAGCAATGGCAGCAGAACCGGCCCAACCCGCTGCTCGCCAATGACTGGCTGTCGATCTATGCAATGGCGGTCAACGAGGAGAACGCCGCCGGCGGCCGTGTCGTCACCGCGCCAACCAATGGGGCGGCCGGCACTCTGCCGGCGGTGTTGCGCTATTGGCTGCATTTCCATCCCGAAGCCGACCAGCCAAGTATCCGCGATTTCCTGCTGACGGCGGCGGCCGTTGGCGGCATCATCAAGACCAATGCTTCGATCTCGGGGGCCGAGGTAGGCTGCCAGGGCGAGGTCGGTTCGGCTTCGGCGATGGCTGCGGCGGGATTGTGCGCCGTCATGGGCGGCACGCCCGAGCAGGTCGAGAACGCTGCCGAAATCGCGCTGGAACATCATCTCGGAATGACCTGCGATCCGGTCGGCGGCCTGGTGCAGGTGCCGTGCATCGAGCGCAACGCGCTTGGCGCTGTCAAGGCGGTGACCGCCGCTTCGCTGGCCATCAAGGGCGATGGCGTTCATTTCGTGCCGCTCGATGCGGCGATCGAGACGATGCGCCAGACCGGCCTCGACATGAACGAAAAGTACAAGGAAACCAGCCTAGGCGGATTGGCCGTCAATGTCGTGGAGTGCTGAGCGCCAGTCTGGCGGCCTGGACCACCACTGTGGAGAAGTCGATCAGGCCGTTGACGCGTTCGCGTGCTGGGCTAAACCTTAAACGATGTCTCTCAATCTCATAAAGCTTTGCGTCGGCTGTGACAGCGTCGAGGATCTGGAAGAGTGGATTGCCTTCCGCCTCGACGAGCGGCGCCGCGCCGGCGAACCGGCCGAGCACTACCACACCACCCGCATGGTGCCGACGCGCGGCGCCGAGATCACCGACGGCGGCTCGCTCTACTGGGTGGTCAAGGGCAATGTCCAATGCCGTCAGCTGATCACCGAAATCCGGCCCTTCACCGATGACGATGGCATCGGCCGCTGCCATCTGATCCTCGATCCCGAGGTCGTGCGCACCGACTGGCAGCCGCGCCGTGCATTCCAAGGGTGGCGCTACCTGAAGCCGGCGGACGCGCCGGCCGATCTCGGCAAGGGCAAAGCCGGGCTGATCGAAATGCCGCCGAAGCTCAGGCGTGAGCTTGCCGATCTCGGCCTACTCTGACGCCAAGAACCGTAACGCCAAGGGCACCGGCCGAACGCTTGTCCGCAGTTGCCATCATCACCGGTCCTGCAGGTCGCCTGATCTGGGCTTGCAAGCTGGGGAACAACGCCACATCTTGAATGTCATGAGCGACAAGAAGCAGCCCGTGCCTGCAAAGGCCAATCCTGCGCCGGTCGAGTCCCAATCGAGCACCGGCGAGATCGACGCCTTTCTCCGTCAGGCAAGGACGCTCGCTGCATCCGCCACCGGTTCAGGCAGGCTGATCCTGTCCCTCGACGCTACGATGAGCCGCCAGCCGACCTGGGATCTCGCCTGTGCGCTGCAGGCCGAGATGTTCGACGTCGTCGGCAAGGCTGGGGTGCTCAAGGTTCAACTGGTCTATTTCCGCGGGCTTGGCGAGTGCCGTTCCTCCGCATTCGTCACCGATACCGAAGCTCTGAAGCAGCTGATGACGCGCATCGACTGCCGTAGCGGCCACACCCAGATCGGCAAGGTGCTCGCCCATGCGCTGAAACAGACGGCGGCGGCCAAGGTCAACGCGCTGGTCTATATCGGCGATGCGATGGAAGAAAACATAGATGATCTGGCCGAAAAGGCCGGTAGTCTAGGTCTGCACGGCGTTCCTGTCTTCGTTTTTCAGGAAGGCCATGATGCCGGTGCAGAAAAGGCGTTCAAGGAAATTGCACGGCTGTCCAAAGGGGCCTGGTTCCGGTTTGATCGGCGGGCTGCCGCGACCTTGGCCGGCCTGCTTTCGTCCGTCGCCGTGTTTGCGACCGGCGGTCTGAAAGCACTGGAGGACCGGGGCAGGCCGGAGGACCGGCTGATGATCGAGCATCTGCGGGGCGGCGGAAACTGATGGGCGCGATTATCGCTTTTGTAGCATTGCTTCTGGTGCTTCTCGGCATGCTCACCATCTTCCTGCGCGCCGATCCGGGGAAGCTCGCAGGCGGCATGAGGACCCTTGGACCCGTGCTGCTCGGGCTGGTCGGCGTTGCCGTGCTGCTGGTCGGGCGCGAGGGCCTCGGCGGCTTGATCCTGTCGGCCGCGCTCGCCTGGTATGGCTCCATGCGCATGAATCAGCCGGCCGCAAAACTGGCACCGGGCAAGCGTTCGACGGTGCGTACCGCGGCGCTTGAGATGGAACTCGATCACGACACCGGCGGCCTCGAAGGCCTCGTGCTGGCTGGGCGCCATGAAGGCAAGATGCTTGGCTCGATGGGGCTTGCCGAATTGCAGCAACTTTATCGCGAGCTCTCCGGCGATCCGGAGAGCCGCCAGCTGCTAGAGACGTATCTTGACGGCAGATTTCCCATCTGGCGCAAAGACGCTGATGCGAATGGTGGCGAAGGGCTGGGTGTTGCGCCAGGTTCGGGCGCCATGACTAAGGAGGAGGCCTACAAGATCCTTGGTCTTGAAGCGGGGGCTGCCGCGGCGGATGTCCGCAAGGCGCACCGCCGCCTGATGCAGCGCTTGCACCCCGATATCGGTGGCACGTCTTTCCTGGCGGCGCGGATCAACGAAGCCAAGGACGTCTTGCTCTCCAATCACAACTAGTCTCCTTCGACGCAGAACTTTCGGGAAAGATATCGTTTCGCGCCCTTACTGCTGGACGGCGTAGCACTCGATCTTCTTCTTTTTCAAAGCGTTACAAGCCTTCCAGGCGGCGGTCTTCGAACCAAAACCACCGAACCGGGCGCGGTAATAGGTGACGCCGTCTTTGTCGAAGGCGACGGTGAAACCGGAGGCATCGGCCAGAACGGAGGGCACCTGCTTCGTCGCCTTGTCGAGGAAAGCCTTTGCTTCGGATTGCTTTGGCGAAGAGGCGACCTGTATTGCCCAGCCGGATGGCACCGACGCCGTGCTGACCGGATCGACCTCTGCAGCCGGTTCGGCATAGGCTGCGGCGACCCGGGCCGTCGCCACATCGTCCGCTGTCGCCACGGCCGCCGTCTTGACCTTTCTGGTCTGAACGACCGGAGTGGTTTCTTCAACGACGGGAGCATTTTCCTCGACGAGGGAGGCAACGGCATCGTCGTCCGGCTTACTATCCGGCGTCGGCGCGTCATGCTTCGGCAGAAGCACCTTGGCCAGGGCTGAAATCGGATTGCCGCCACCGGCTTTGGCAATCAGCATGCCGCCGCCGCGCGACGACGCCTTCGGCATGTAGGCATTGATCAAGCCGGCCATCTGGCTGTCGCGGCTGCCGCCGGACCTGCCGCCCATGACCACCGCTACGATGCGCCGGTCGCCATCCGATACCGAAGAGACCAGGTTATAGCCGGAGGCGCGGGTATAACCGGTCTTGATGCCGTCGACGCCCTTGATGCGTCCGAGCAGACGGTTATGGCCGTTGATGCGCTGTCGCCCGTAAAGAAAGGAGCGCTGCGAGAAATAGCCGTAATATTGTGGAAAATGCTCTCTCAGGGCGATGCCGAGCAGCGCCATGTCGCGCGCCGTCGTGAACTGCCCGGGATCAGGCAAGCCGTTGGCGTTGCGGAAAACGGTTCCCCGCATGCCCAGCGCCCGCGCCTTGGCGGTCATCATGCGGGCGAAATTGGCCTCATTGCCGCCGAGCATCTCGCCAAGCGCAGTTGCGGAATCGTTTGCCGATTTGGTCACCATCGACAGGATGGCGGTCTCGACCGTGACCGAGCCGCCCCGCTTGACGCCGAGCTTTGTTGGCGGTTCGGCAGCGGCATTGGCCGAGAACACGACCGGAGAATTCCTGCTGATCCTGCCCTTCGCCAATGCCTCGAACGTCAGATAGAGCGTCATCATCTTGGTAAGCGAGGCCGGATAGCGCCGGCCATCGGCATCCGACGAATAAAGCACCTTGCCGGATTTGGCATCGATGACGATGGCCGCCGACTTGGCCGCCATGGATGAAGCCGCGTCCGCGACGACGAAGCTCATCGCCATAGCGAGAATCATGATCGTTTTGAGGGGGGACGCGGATTTGGAAACGAAGCCCGACAACGCCTTACGCACTGATAGTTCCTTTGAATTTCCGTTGCCTTGGAGGCGGCAAAGGGTCCTGCCTCACCTCGGGCCACGCTAACGCGGGCAGCGTTACCAATCCGTTTATGGTAACCGCCGCGTTCACCATTTTCTGCGGGATTGAGCCTCTCTTTATTCGAATCTTAGCGATTGCCGGCGGCTCACGATGCGCATTGCCGCGGAAATCTTGACTTTTTGTGCACTGCACAATATATTTACACGCATTGCACAACGCGGCCCGGACAAGGCACGTCCATCGTCCAAAGGCAACCGTTCAAGGGAATGCGTGAAATGACCCAGACCTATGAAGATTTCAGCAAATACGGCAAGGAATTTGCCGACACCGGATTGAAGAGCTTTGCATCGCTGTCCAAGGGTGCGCAGGCCATCGCCACCGAGGCGGGCGAGTACACCAAGAAAAGTTTTGAGGCCGGCAGCGCCGTTGTCGAGAAGCTCTTCTCCGCCAAGTCGCTGGATAAGGCGATCGAAATCCAGTCCGACTACGCCAAGCAGTCCTATGAGAGCTTCGTCACCGAGGCCACCAAGCTTGGCGATCTCTATGCCGAACTCGCCAAGGAAGCCTACAAGCCGTTCGAATCGATTGTCGCCAAGGCGAAGTAAATTCGACGAACGTTCCAAGCCGGCCCTTGGGCCTCAAAAGACAGACCCGGTCGCGAACGCGCGGCCGGGTTTTTTCATGCCAGCTCGAAATCGGGGTCCTTGCGGTCTTCACGATTTGAAAAATCGGTCAAGTTTGGCCACCTAGCCATATTGTCAGCTAAACAGAAGGGCTTAAAATCGTCCATCGAGCACCTACATGTCGAGCATGCATGAGGATTCGAAAGAGGCAGGACTACGTGACTACAGGTTTGACTGCCACGAGCTACGTGGTGCGAATGCAGAACGGCAGCAACGGCAATGAGGCCGGTCGCGGCACGGCCGTCATCACGCGCACAAAAACCAAGACTAAGAAGCCCAGTCTGTATCGGGTCCTCATCCTTAACGACGACTACACACCCATGGAGTTCGTGGTTCACGTGCTGGAGCGTTTTTTCCAGAAGGATCGCGAAGCCGCCACACGCATAATGCTTCATGTTCACAATCATGGGGTGGGCGAGTGCGGGGTCTATACATTCGAGGTGGCCGAGACCAAAGTGTCTCAGGTCATGGATTTCGCCCGACAGAATCAGCATCCGCTGCAATGCGTGATGGAGAAGAAGTGAGGTAACATGCCGGCTTTCTCCCAAGGCCTGGAAAAGGCGCTTCACCAAGCGCTGACGCTCGCCAATGAGCGGCACCATGAATATGCAACCCTTGAACATTTGCTGCTCGCCCTGATCGACGACACCGAGGCGGCCGCAGTCATGCGTGCCTGCAACGTCGATCTCGACGAGTTGAAGCATACGGTTCTCACCTATATCGACACCGAGCTCGACAATCTCGTCACCGGCTACGATGAAGATTCCAAGCCGACGGCCGGTTTTCAGCGCGTCATCCAGCGCGCGGTGATCCATGTGCAGTCGTCAGGCCGCGAGGAGGTGTCCGGCGCCAACGTGCTCGTCGCCATCTTCGCCGAGCGCGAGAGCCACGCCGCTTATTTCCTGCAGGAACAGCAGATGACCCGCTACGACGCGGTCAACTACATCTCGCATGGCATTGCCAAGCGCCCAGGCGCTTCCGAGACGCGGACGCCGCGCGGCGCCGACGACGAGCAAGGCAGCCAGGGCGGAGCTGAGCCGCAAGAAGAAGGCGGCAAGAAGAAGCAGCAGCAGGACGCGCTGACTGCCTATTGCGTCAACCTGAACAACAAGGCCAAGGCTGGCAAGATCGATCCGCTGATCGGTCGCGAGAGCGAGATCAACCGGACTATCCAGGTGCTGTGCCGCCGGTCCAAGAACAACCCGCTCTATGTCGGCGATCCCGGCGTCGGCAAGACGGCGATCGCCGAAGGCCTCGCCAAGCGCATCGTCGAGGGCGACGTTCCCGAAGTGCTGCACAATGCCACCATCTTCGCGCTCGACATGGGCACGCTGCTGGCCGGCACCCGTTATCGCGGCGATTTCGAGGAGCGGCTGAAGCAGGTCGTCAAGGAGCTCGAGGACTATCCCGGCGCCGTGTTGTTCATCGATGAGATCCACACCGTGATCGGGGCAGGAGCCACCTCTGGCGGCGCCATGGATGCGTCGAACCTGTTGAAGCCGGCGCTGTCGTCCGGCGCGATCCGCTGCATCGGCTCGACCACCTACAAGGAGTTCCGGCAGTTCTTCGAGAAGGACCGCGCGCTGGTGCGGCGATTCCAGAAGATCGACGTCAACGAGCCGACCGTCGAGGACGCCATCGAGATCATGAAGGGACTGAAGCCCTATTTCGAGGAGTTCCACAAGGTTCGCTACACGAGTGAAGCGATCAAGGCTTCGGTCGAGCTCTCGGCGCGTTACATCAACGACCGCAAGCTGCCGGACAAGGCGATCGACGTGATCGACGAGACCGGCGCCTCGCAGATGCTGGTGCCCGAAGCCAAGCGCAAGAAGACCATCGGCATCAAGGAGATCGAAGCGACGATCGCCACGATGGCGCGCATCCCGCCGAAGACGGTTTCCGCCGACGACGAGAAGGTGCTGCAAGGTCTCGACATCGAGTTGAAGCGCGTCGTCTATGGCCAGGACACCGCGATCACCGCGCTGACTTCGGCCATCAAGCTGGCGCGGGCCGGCCTGCGGGAACCGGAAAAGCCGATCGGCTCGTACTTGTTCTCCGGTCCGACCGGTGTCGGCAAGACGGAAGTGGCCAAGCAGCTCGCCGCCTCGCTCGGCGTGGAGCTGATCCGCTTCGACATGTCGGAATATATGGAACGCCACACCGTTTCGCGGCTGATCGGTGCGCCTCCCGGCTATGTCGGCTTCGACCAGGGCGGCCTTCTGACCGACGGCGTCGACCAGCATCCGCATTGCGTGCTGTTGCTGGACGAAGTCGAAAAGGCGCATCCGGACCTGTTCAACATCCTGTTGCAGGTGATGGATCACGGCAAGCTGACCGACCATAACGGTAAGCAGATCGACTTCCGCAATGTCATCCTGATCATGACCACCAATGCGGGCGCATCCGACGCGCAGCGCGCGGCGATCGGTTTCGGTTCGACCAAACGCGAAGGCGACGATGTCGAAGCGATCAACCGGCTGTTCACGCCGGAGTTCCGCAACCGTCTCGATGCGATCATTCCGTTCGGCTCGCTGCCGGTGCCGGTCATCCATCAGGTGGTGCAGAAGTTCGTCATGCAGCTGGAAGCGCAGCTTTCCGAACGCGGCGTGACCTTCGACCTGTCGCAGGATGCAATCGCCTGGCTGGCCGACAAGGGCTATGACGAGCGCATGGGTGCGCGGCCGCTTGGCCGTGTCATTCAGGAGCACATCAAGAAGCCGCTGGCCGACGAGGTGCTGTTCGGCAAGCTCAAGAAGGGCGGCACGGTGCGTGTCACCGTCGAGAAGAAGGAAACCGGCGAGACCGGCCTGAAGCTCGAATCGCTCGCCGACGAGGCGCCGGTGAAGCCGAAGAAGGAAGAGCCGGACGACGTGCCGAAAGCCAAGAAGGCGGTGGCGAAAAAGCCCGCCGGGAAAAAGGCGGTGGCGCAGAAGTCGGAGCCGAAGGGCAAGGATGGCGGCAAGCGCAGCCTGGTGCCGCAACTGCCGCGTAAGAACTGACAATCCTGCAAGTAAAAAAGCCCCGGCAACGGGGCTTTTTTCATGAAGCTTGTGGTCGAGTGTCGGCCGAGCGGCTTCGCCCGATTCAGTTTGCCAGCGCCGTCCGTATCTTGCCGGCGTTCTCAGCCAGGACTTCAGGCTGTTCCATCTGTCCGCTGTGCGGCTTCAAGGGGATGCCTTCGAAGCGCGGAATGACATGGACATGGAGGTGGTAGACGGTCTGGCCCGAAGCTGGTTCGTTGAACTGCATGACCGTGACGCCATCGGCATCGAAGGCCTTCTTTACTGCCCGCGCAACTTTCTGCACGTGAGCGAAGAGGGGGCCAAGCACCGCCGGATCCGCGTCGAGCAGGTTGCGCGACGGCGCTTTCGGCAGGACCAGCGTGTGACCCGGTCCTTGCGGCATCACATCCATGAAGACGATGACCGCATCATCCTCATAGACGCGGTGCGAAGGGATTTCTCCGCGCAGGATTTTTGCGAAAATGTTGCTGCTGTCGTAGGTTGCTTCGGCCATGGCGCACGCTCCGGTTCTTGGCTCGCGGTCTCGTGTAGCGAAGCTGTTGCGGGCGGGCAAGACGATCGGTCGACATCGGCCATGCAGGCTCGAACGTGGTTGAGCGATCGGGCGGGTTTTGCTACTCCGCCATGTCCTTGCGGAACGGGGCGTGCTCTTCCAGATATTCGCTCATCCGCTCGACTTCGCGCCGCTCGCGCTGGAGGTAGTCGGCCACTGCATTGCGCAGACCTGGATGGGCGATGTAGTGCGCCGAATGCATCGTCACCGGCCGGTAGCCGCGCGCCAGCTTGTGCTCGCCCTGCGCACCGGCTTCAACCACCTTCAGCTTTCGCGAGATGGCGAAATCGATCGCCTGATGGTAGCAGACCTCGAAATGCAGGAACGGGTGGTCCTCGATGCAGCCCCAATTGCGGCCGTAGAGCGCGTCTGAACCGATGAAGTTGATGGCGCCGGCTATGTAGCGCCCGTTGCGTTTGGCCATCACCAGCAGGATGTCGTCGGCCATGCGCTCGCCGATCAAGGAGAAGAAATCGCGGTTGAGGTAGGGCCGGCCCCATTTCCTGCTGCCGGTATCCATGTAGAACGCGTAAAAGTCGTCCCAGGCTTTTTCGGTCAGATCCTTGCCGGTCAGCCAGTCGATCGAGATGCCGTCGGCGAGCGCCTCACGCCGCTCCTTTTTCATCGCCTTGCGCTTGCGCGAGGCCAACGTCGAGAGAAAATCGTCGTAGCTCGAAAAGCCTTCGTTGAAGAAGTGAAACTGCTGGTCGGTGCGATGCAGGAAGCCGGCTGCCGCCAAGATCTGGACATCATCCTCCGGCGCGAAGGTGACATGCGCGGAAGACACGCCGAGCTTATCCGTCACCGCCTTTAGGCCGGCCGCAAGGCCGGCCTTGACGGTGGGGCTGTCCTCGCGCTTGCCGACCAGCAGGCGAGGGCCGGTGACGGGTGTGAACGGCACCGCGCATTGCAGCTTCGGATAGTAGCGCCCGCCGGCGCGTTCGAATGCGTCCGACCAGCCATGGTCGAAGACATATTCGCCCTGGCTGTGCGACTTCAGATAGCAGGGGACCGCACCGAGCAGCTTGCCTTGCGCGGTTTCCAGCCTGAGATGATGACCCTGCCAGCCGGTGCGTCGAACGGCGCAGCCGGAATCTTCTAGCGCGCTCAAAAAAGCGAATGAAACAAGCGGGTTGTAGGCGTTTTCTGCCTCGCCCCGCGTTGTGCCGCCGAGGCTGTCCCATTCCGCGCTGGTGAAGGCGCCGATGCCCGCGGCGATGCGGATCGACAGCTCCGCATTCGCCGTTTGTCTGTCGCAGTCGTCCCCTTGATCCATGTGGCTTACTTAAGCTCGCTGCGAACCCATACAAGCCCGTTCAAGCAAGCCGCACAAGATCGGGCTCGAATCCTTCGAACGTCATCTGGTCGGCATATTTGAAGGTCAGGTCGACGGCAGGTTGGTCATGCACTGTCCAGGTGATCACCGGCATGCCGAGCCTTTCACGTACGAACGACACGAACCGGTTCGGCAGGTCGCCGGCGGCGTAGGAGATAAAGGCGATGTCATGCGCCAGCATGGCGAAATGCGCCTCGATCAGATGGTTGTCGTTGCCGTAGGCGGTCAACCCGCCGGGTATGCCGGGTGCATGTTTCGGGAACTCGCGGATCAGCCAATGGTCGAACGACATGATCGCGGTCTTGCCCTTATAGCGCTTGAGCATCTTGCCGACGCCTTCGACCAGGCCTTCGTCGTGTCCGGCAGCGCCTTTCAGCTCGACAACCATCGGCACACGCCCGTCGACCAGATTAAGCGCCTGCTGCAGCGTCGGCAAATGGTCGGCGGTGCCGCCGACCTTCAGCGCCGTGATCTCAGCAGCCGTACGCTGCCAGACGAAGCCGTCCTCGCCGGTCAGCCGCCGCAGATCGCCATCGTGGATGATGACGGGGACGCCGTCGGATGACAGGTGCACGTCGCACTCGATCGCATAGCCGCGCTCGGCTGCCGCGGCGAAGGCGGAAAGAGTGTTCTCCCAGCGCGCCTTGTTCATGTCGTGGAGGCCGCGATGGGCGACGGGCCGGGCAGTCAGCCAGGAAAGGTCGGTCATGGTCGCAGTCACGGTCATTCGACTTCGAAGATCGCTTCGATTTCCACTGCGGCATTAAGCGGCAGGGAGGGGGTGCCGACGGCGGAGCGGGCGTGCTTGCCGCGGTCGCCGAGCACGGCGACGAGAAAATCCGACGCGCCGTTGGCGACCAGATGCTGTTCGACAAAATCCGATGCCGAGGCGACGAAGACGGTGATCTTCACCAGGCGGCGGATCTTGTCGAGATCGCCAAGTGCCGCCTGGGCCTGCGCCAATATGTTGATCGCACAGTATTTTGCGGCTTCCTTTCCGGTCGCGGTCTCGACATCGCGGCCAAGCAGCCCGCTCGCCTGGAGCTTGCCCTCCTTGAGCGGCAACTGCCCGGCGGTGAACAGCAGATTGCCGGTCCTGCAATAGGGAACGTAGTTGGCGGCGGGCGCAGCGGCAGCCGGCAGCGTCACGCCGAGATCGCTTAGCCGCTTTTCGATTGTTTCGCTCATGCTATTTCCCTATTGCTTGAAGGTGCCGCGCAGGCCGGGCCGAAATTGCTATTTTTGCCTCGCTTCCGCCACGACTTTTTTTAAGCTGGACCATCTTTCCATGCGGCCTGCCATTAGCCGCGATGATCGGAGCACCCCATGCGCGCAACGCGCCTCGCATTCAACGCCGTTCTTCTGACAGCGGCTTCCTGGGCGGCTCCCGCTTTTGCGGTGCCGGCGCTGCAGGCGCACCGTGCCGTCTATGATATCACCCTGGACAAGGCGTCGGATCGCTCGGGGATCACCGGCATATCGGGCCGTATGGTCTACGAGTTCAATGGCTCGCCTTGCGAGGGCTACACGGTAAAGTTCCGCCTGGTCACCCAGATCGTCACCAACGACAATACTAGGCTGACCGACCAGCAGATGACCACCTTCGAGGATGCCGAAGGCAAGACCTTCTCCTTCGTCAACAAGTCCTTTGTCGACCAGAACCTCGACAAGGAGGTCAAGGGGACGGCAACGAAGGAGGCCAATGGTCTCAAGGTCGAAATCGACAAGCCCGAGAAGAACAGCCTGGAGCTCGCCGCGACCCAGTTCCCGACCCAGCAAATGGTTGAAATGATCGGCAAGGCGGAAAAGGGCGAGCGTTTTTACGAAACCAACCTGTTCGACGGCTCGGAGGATGCCAACAAGGTGATGACCACCACCGTCGTCGTCGGCAAGCAAGCCAATGCCGACAAGACTGATCCGGAAGTGCCGGCGCTGGCCAAGCTCGCCAGCGACAAATACTGGCCGGTTGACATCGCCTATTTCGACGATACCGACAAAGGCGGCGAGGAAGTGCCGGAATACCGGATCAGCTTCAAGCTGCACGAGAACGGCATCACGCGCGGTCTCGTAATGGACTATGGCGAGTTCTCGATGACCGGCAAGCTGGTCAATCTGTCGCTGTTCGATCAGCCAAAGACCTGCCCGTCGAAATAGGCTCGAACCGACGGCAAGCTGCTGCCGGCTGCTCTCCGCGATAGTGGCGCTTGATCTTGCGGGCATGTTGCACCGACTTGAGCATGCCGCAATTGCATATCAACGTCTTACGACGGTAAGCGCCGCGGGGGGAGCAGGTTGAGCAGGATCGACGTTTTTGTGGCGCCGCGGCCCAATGCGACGCTGATCAAGGCCATGACATTCGTCAACCGCATTGTCATGCTGCACGGCATTCCGGGGCTTCGCGACCTGTTGCCGTTCAACCGTCTGGCCGGTCTGCGCGGCGTCGCCAATGTCCGCCACATCGATTTTCCGGAGGACGACCGGCAAAGGTTGAAGGCTTGTTGCGGCGCGGGCAAGGCGACGTTCATCACGCCCAACCATCCGGAGTTCTTTACCGACTGGATGATCGACAAGGAGGTCGTCTCGCGGGTAAGCCCGCTGGCGGCATCCTGGGCCACGCACGGCGTCGTCAACGGGCTTGGCCGGCTGATGCAGAAATTCTGGCTGGCCAACAATCTAATCGCCCAAATCCCGGGCAATAGCGGGGCCGCCAAGGAACATTCGGTGGCCTGGGCGCTGAAAGGGCACGGCGTTCTCCTGCATCCCGAAGGCGGCGTCGGCTGGCATGCCAACATCGTTGCCCCGCTGCTGCCGGGCGCGGTCGAGATGGGGCTCGAAGCGCTGAAGCGCGGCCGCCTGACGGATCCGGATTTCAAAGTTTGGATCGCGCCCGTGATCTGGAAGCTCGCTTTCACGGGGAATGTCGAGGCAGCGCTGGCAAAGGAGTGCGCCTACGTCGAGCGCAGCCTGAAGATCGAACGCCATGCCGCCGAATCGCTTCCGGAGCGCGTCCATCATATCTATGCGACGTTGCTGTCGCGCGATGAGGCTGCATATGGCCTGCGGTCCGATGAGCGGGTTTCGTATGACACACGTCAGAAGGACCTGCTCATGGAACTCGGCCGTCGCCTTGCTGAACTTGTCTCGGTCGGCGCCGGCACGCTCGACAGTGCCGAGCTTTTGCGCCGGTCGCGCCGCTGGCTGCGAGAAAATACGGATGATACCGGAAGCCGGAAGCAGGTCCGAACGCTGGCGGATACGATCCAGCGCCTGCGGCGTGTCGGGCCGTGGGCTTCAGCCAATCCACGCATCACGCAGGAGGAGATCGCCGAACACTTGAAGCGGATCCGCAACGATTATTGCAAGGGTACACTGCGCGATACGATCGACCGTTTCGTGCCGCAGCCGGCAGGCCCACGCCGCGCCCATATCCGGGTGCCGGTCCCTTTAGGCTTGCACGCCTATAAAGGCTCCGTCGAGGCGGCACTCGTCGAACTGCACGACCGCATGCAGGAGACCATCACCAGCACCATAGCGCAACTCCAGGCCGGCGGCGGCTTCATTTTTTATGCTAATCCCTTCTATCATCGTTAGCGGCGTGTTGGTCGGCGCAAGATGAAGGAGTGCGGCAAGCCCCATGGCGGTCTATGTCGATGCGGCGATCTGGAAATGGGTCGGCCACCGCTGGTGTCATCTGCTGGCAGACGACACCGACGAGTTGCATCGCTTCGCCGCGCAGCTCGGCATCAAGCGCTCGTCCTACCAAGGGCCGCCGAAGACATCGGCGCCGCATTATGACATAACCGGGTTCGAGCGCGACCGCGCGGTGCGGCTCGGCGCCATCGAGTGCAGCCGCGAGGAGATCGTCGCTGTTTTCCGGCGAGTGCGCGTGCCGAGGGGGAAGATGCGACGATGACATTGACGGCATTTTTGGCTTACTGCGCCGCGATCACATTTGCCGCCGCCACGCCTGGTCCGGCGATGTTCACGGTTATCGCCAATGGCGTCTCGCTTGGCTTCGTTTGCGCTTTCCTGGCTGGTCTCGGCATCGCCGCAGGCGACGCGGTACTGGTCACCTTGGCACTGCTCGGTCTCGTCGCGCTGGTACAGGCCTTCGAATGGGTTTTTTTAATCCTGAAGTATGCGGGTGCTGCCTATCTGGTGTTTCTCGGCATCCGGATGTGGCGATCGGCCTCCGCGCGATCGCATGGACAGCACGCAACCCAGGCAAGACTGTCTCGATCGTTTTTCCTCGGTATCTCCATCGCATTGGGCAATCCCAAGGCGATCCTGTTCCACGCCTCTATCATGCCGCTGATTCTTGACCTCAATACGATGACCTTCGCCGATGGGCTCCTCGTGGTTGCGGTCGTGATCTGCGTCAATATCGTCACCATGGGCTTCTACGCTGCGCTCTCCGGGCGGGCTTCGAGCTGGTTCAAGACGCCAAGGCGCATGCGGCTGGTGAACAGGTTTGCCGGCGGCGCCATGATAGGCACCGGTGCGCTGATCGCCGCACGCTGAGTCGCAAGACGCCACAGCGCTTGCGTTTGTCGCGCATCCCCTCTATATGCGCGCTCATTCCACACACGGACTTTGGTGTCTGCCCGGGAGAAATCCGGCGGAAACCTCCGGTGGCGTTCGAGGACCAAGTCCAAAAAATGCCTGTGTCCGTGGAGGCTAACCGGAAAGGAAATAAGAATGGCTCTGCCTGATTTCAGCATGCGCCAGCTATTGGAAGCTGGCATTCACTTCGGCCACCAGACCCACCGCTGGAACCCGAAAATGGCGCCCTATATCTACGGCGCCCGCAACAACATCCACATCATCGACCTCTCGCAGACGGTGCCTTTGCTGCACCAGGCGCTGAAGCAGGTTTCCGACACTGTTGCCAAGGGCGGCCGCGTGCTGTTCGTCGGCACCAAGCGCCAGGCCTCCGACATCGTCGCCGATGCCGCGCAGCGCTCGGCTCAATACTATGTTAACTCGCGCTGGCTCGGCGGCATGCTGACCAACTGGAAGACGATCTCGAATTCCATCCAGCGCCTGCGCAAGCTCGACGAGATGCTGGCCGGCGAGGCTCAGGGCCTGACCAAGAAGGAGCGCCTCAACCTCGATCGCGAGCGTGAGAAGCTCGACAAGGCGCTGGGCGGCATCAAGGATATGGGTTCGACGCCCGATTTGATGTTCGTGATCGATACCAACAAGGAAGCGATCGCCATCCTCGAGGCCAAGCGTCTCGGCATCCCGGTCGTTGCCATCATCGATTCCAACTGCGACCCGGACAAGATCGACTTCCCGATCCCCGGCAATGACGATGCGGCCCGCGCCATCCAGCTCTATTGCGATCTGATTGCCAAGGCTGCGATCGACGGCATCGCCCGCCAGCAGGGCGCACTCGGCGTCGACATCGGCGCATCGGTCGAGGCTCCGGTCGAGCCGGCGCTCGAACCGACCCCGGCCGCCGAGAGCCCGGCAACCCAGACCCCGGAAGCATAATAGCGAAGGCCGGCTGCGGCCTTCATCTTTCCAATATGTTGGCGCGGTAAGCGCTACCGGCACCAGGCGCATCATCGAAACTCGATGGTGCGTCGGTGCATTTAGACAAAGAGGCGACAATGAGCATTTCGGCTGCACAGGTCAAAGAACTCCGCGACTTGACCGGCGCGGGCATGATGGACTGCAAGGCGGCGTTGAACGAGACCAACGGCAACATGGAAGAAGCCATCGACTGGCTGCGCAAGAAGGGCATTTCCAAGGCCGACAAGAAGGCTGGCCGTACTGCTGCCGAAGGCCTGATCGGCGTCGATTCCGGCGTCCGCGAGGCAGCGATCGTCGAGGTCAATTCCGAGACGGATTTCGTTGCGCGCAATGCTGCGTTCCAGGAGATCGTCGCCAATGTCGCGAAGGTCGCGCTTGCCTATGGCGGCAAGACCGAGGCCGTTGCCGCTGCTCCCTATCCGGGCTCGGGCAAGTCGGTCACCGAGACCATCAAGGACGCAGTCGGCACCATCGGCGAGAATCTGGGCTTCCGCCGCTCGGCCAAGCTCACCGTCGAGCACGGCGCTGTCGCAACCTACGTCCACAATGCGGTTGCCGACGGCCTTGGCAAGCTCGGCGTGCTGGTCGCCATCGAGACGACAGGCAACGCGCAGGCCGCCAACGCCTTTGCCCGCCAAGTCGCCATGCATGTCGCCGCCACCAACCCGATGGCCTTGACCACCGAAGAGCTCGATCCGGCCGCGGTCGAGCGCGAGAAGGCGATCTTCGCCGACCAGGCGCGCCAGTCCGGCAAGCCGGAAGCGATCATCGAGAAGATGGTCGAGGGCCGTTTGCGCAAGTTCTACGAAGAGGTCGTGCTGCTCAAGCAGGCTTTCGTGCTCAATCCCGACATCACCGTCGAGAAGGCGCTGAAGGATGCCGAAAGCGAGATCGGCGCGCCGGCCAAAATCGCCGCCTATCTGCGCTTCGCGCTCGGTGAGGGCATCGAGAAGGAAGAGACCGATTTCGCGGCGGAAGTCGCGGCAGCGGTCAAGAAGTAAACTATTCGTTTGAAAGGCTTTTTCGGCCGGGTGTCCGCGAGGATGCCCGGCCGATTTCTTGCGCGGTGTCGATAAAGGCGCGGAGCTTCGGGGCCATCGCGGCGCGGCGCGGGAAATAGAGGAACAGTCCCGGTTCCTCGATCGATGCCTCGCCAAGGACTTCGACCAGCCGGCCTGCCTCGATGTCGGGCTTGACAAGCGGCTCGAACAGATATGCGAGGCCGATGCCGGCAAGGGCCATGTCTTTTGCCGACAGCGGTTCGCTGACGACGACGCTGCCGCGCGTCTCGACGCCGATATCCTTGCCCTGGTCTGACAGATCCCAACGGTAGAGCGCACGTGATCGCAACAGCCGATAGCCGATGCAGTTGCGGGTGGAGAGATCAGCAATTGTTCGCGGCTTTCCGTGGCGGCCGATATAGGCCGGAGAGGCGACAATGGTCGTCCGGAACGGCTGAGTCAGCCGCACCGTCACCATATCCTCGGCGATCATCTCGCCCAGCCGGATGCCGGCGTCGAAACCCTCGCCGACGATATCGCTCAGACGTTCGTCGGTGACGATCTCCACCGTCACGTCAGGGTAACGTTCCGCCATCGCCGTCAGGATGGGCATCAGCGCCAGAGGCAGCGCCAAACGCGGCGCGTTGATCCTGAGCAGTCCGCTTGCCCGGCCTTTGACAGAGCGGATGCGTTCGATCCGGTCGGCAATGTCTTCCAGCGCCGGCTCCGCCGCAGCGACGAGGGCGGTGCCAGCCTCGGTCAGCGAGACGCTGCGTGTGGTGCGGGCAAACAACGGCTGGCCGATTCGCTCCTCCACCAGCCGCACCGCATGGCTGACCGCTGACGGGCTCATGCCGAGCTCGGCGGCCGCCGAGGCGAAGCCGCCACGCCGCGCGACGGCAACGATTATAGGTAGGTGGCTAAGCAGATCGCGATCCATTCATGCATGGTATCGCATAGTCCATTCGGATAATGCAATCTTATCGGATAGGGAAGAAGAACGCATCTTTGGCTGCATCACACGGCAATCGCCGAGCAGCCAAGGAGACGTCCAATGACCGACCTCAAGTCCGAACGAACCCGTAATCTCGAGACAGTGCGTAAATTCTTTGACCTGATGCACCGCAAGGACATTGAGGCATGGGGCAACCTTTGGGCTGAAGATGGCCGAATCCTTGTCTTCTACCCGCCGGCAGGATTTGGAAGCAGCATCGATGGTAAGGCCGCGATCCTGGCGGCCTTCCGAGGCCTCTTCGGCAATTTCGAATCCTTCGACTCCCAGCTGACAGCCGTCTATCCGGCAGCGGATTCGGACGCGATCGTCGTTGAGTACAAGAACCGCGCGATGCTGATTGGCGGCTCTGAATACACCAACAGCAATATCGCGATCTTCCGCTTCGAGAGCGGTCTGATCAGCGCCTACCACGACTATTTCGATCCGCGTCGGTTCCAGGTGGTGGTCGATGCGCTGGCCAAGGCCTGACTGCATATCCCAGGCAAGGACCTCAATCCCGTTTTCAAATTTCAGGAGAAAATCCATGACCATGTCCTACTACACGCTCGGCAACAGCGGGCTGCGTGTCACTCGTCTGGCGCTCGGCACCATGACGTTCGGCACGGAATGGGGCTGGGGCGCGGAGAAGGAAACGGCGCGCGCCTTGGTTGATGCCTATGTCGAAGCCGGTGGCAATTTCTTCGATACCGCCGATCTCTATACCGGTGGCACGGCCGAAACCTGGCTCGGCGAATTCATCGCCGAGCGTGGGCTGCGCGACAAGGCGGTGATCAGTACCAAATTCACCTACAACGCCGAACCGGGTAATCCAAATGCCGGCGGCAACGGCCGTAAGAACATCCTGCGGGCGGTAGACGGTTCGCTGAAGCGGCTCGGCACCGATTACATCGACCTCTACATCCTCCATACCTGGGACAGGCTGACGCCACCGGAGGAGGTGATGCGGACGCTGGACGATCTGGTGCGCGCCGGAAAGATCAGGCATGTCGGTCTGTCCGACGTGCCGGCCTGGTACGCAAGCCGGGCGCAGGCGGTCGCCGAGCATCGCGGTTATGAACCGGTTTCGGCGCTTCAGCTCGAATATTCGCTGGCCGAGCGCAACATCGAGCACGAGTTCGTGCCGTTCGGCACGCGCTATGGCGCCGGAATCATGGTCTGGAGTCCGTTGGCCAGCGGCCTGCTCAGCGGAAAATACTGTTTCGATACAATCGTCAAGGATGGTGGCCGGCTGGAGACAATGCGTGGTTCGACCAATCCCGGTTTCCAGAAATTCACCGACCGCAACTGGCAAATCGTCGCCGAACTGGAGAGGGTTGCCGGCCAGCTCGGCCGCAGCATGGCCCAGGTCGCCCTGAACTGGACGGCAAACAGGCCAGGCATTGCGTCCGTTATCGTCGGCGCCACCAGGCTTGACCAGCTCAAGGACAATCTCGGCGCGCTTGATTTCGACATTCCCGAAGACCTTCGGGCACGGCTCGATGCGGTGAGTCGGCCGGTCACGCCCTTTCCGTATTCGTTCTTCGGCCCAGAAATACAAGGCGGCCTGACCGGTGGGCAGGCGGTCGGCGACAAGCCGGCAAGCTATCTGCCGGACCTGCTCATGCAAGGCACTTTTGCCGGCGTGAGCTGACGGTTATCCCAATCCACGATCCAACTTTCCGGCTCGGGCGCCGCGTGACATAGCGGCGCCCGTCGTGTATCGGAACGCCGAGTGTTTCGGGGCGCCACCGAAGCGCGTCACACGCATGATGACGAGGACCAGATGACGGTGAAGCCCCTCTACCGACGTGTCTTGCTGAAAGCGTCGGGCGAAGCGTTGATGGGCGAACAGCATTTCGGCATCGACGTATCGGTGGTCGACCGCATCGCCGCCGACATTGCCGAGGCCCGCGCACTGGGCATCGAGGTCGGTGTCGTCATCGGCGGCGGCAACATCTTTCGCGGCGTCGCGGTTGCATCAAAAGGCGGAGACCGCGTCACCGGCGACCATATGGGCATGCTTGCCACGGTCATCAATTCGCTGGCGCTACGCACCTCGCTCAACAAGATCGGCGTCGACGCCGTGGTGTTGTCGGCGATCGCCATGCCCGAGCTGTGCGAAAGTTTTTCGCAGCGTCAGGCAACCGCCTACATGAACCAGGGCAAGGTCGTCATCTTCGCCGGTGGCACCGGCAATCCGTTTTTCACTACCGATTCGGCTGCAGCCCTTCGCGCCGCCGAGATCGGCGCCGATGCTTTGTTCAAGGGCACTCAGGTCGATGGCGTCTATTCGGCTGATCCCAAGAAGGACCCGAACGCGACACGCTTCGAGCGCATCAGCCATAGCGACGTCATAAAACGCGGGCTTTCGATCATGGATACCGCGGCGATTGCACTTGCGCGCGAAAACAACATTCCGATAATCGTCTATTCGATCCACGAGAAGGGTGGTTTCGGTGATATCCTGCGTGGCGGCGGCCGTTGCACGGTTGTCGCCGACGATTAATCCGGACCGTGAACCCGAAAAAGGGACCAGTTCGCGGATTGAGGCTCGAACAGGGTTTTACCCTCAAGGCAGTGAACCCGGGCTAAACGGGTCGAGGAGACGATGATGAGTGGCGAATACGACGATCTCAAACGGCGCATGGACGGGGCGATCGCCGCGTTCAAGCATGATCTGGCTTCGCTGCGCACCGGCCGCGCGTCGAGCAGCCTGCTCGACGCCATCCAGGTGCAGGCCTACGGCACCGCCATGCCGATCAACCAGGTGGCAACCGTGTCGGTGCCGGAGCCGCGCATGATCTCGGTTTCGGTCTGGGACAAGTCGATGGTCAGTGCCGTCGACCGCGCCATCCGTGAATCCAATCTCGGCTTCAATCCTATCGTAGACGGCACCAATCTCAGGATCCCGTTGCCTGAACTCAACGAGCAGCGCCGCAAGGAGCTTGTCAAGATCTCGCACGGCTATGCCGAGAATGCCCGCGTCGCTGTGCGTCACGTTCGCCGGGACGGCATGGACTTTCTGAAAAAGGCGGAAAAGGACGGCGACATCAGCGAGGACGACCACCGCAAACGGGCCGACCAGGTTCAGAAACTAACCGACGAGACAATCAGCACCATCGACCACCTGCTTTCCGACAAGGAAGCGGAAATCATGCAGGTCTAGGGTCTAGCCACGGCTGGCCCGGAAGCGAGAACATGGCAACGCCCGCGCATGTCGCGATCATCATGGACGGAAACGGACGCTGGGCCAAGGCGCGCGGCTTGCCGCGGCTCGCCGGTCACCGCGCCGGCGTCGAAGCGCTGCGCAAGACGGTGCGCGCCGCCCCTAACCTGGGCATCTCCTTCCTGACCGTCTACGCTTTCTCGTCGGAAAACTGGTCACGGCCGAAATCCGAAGTCAGCGACCTCATGGGCCTGCTGAAGCTTTTCATCCGACGCGATCTCGCCGAGTTGCACCAGAGCGGCGTCCGAATCAGGGTCATCGGTGACAGGGCGGGGCTGCAGCCCGACATAAGAGGCCTGCTCGAGGAAGCCGAAACGCTCACTCTCCGCAACGAGGCGCTGACGCTGGTCATCGCCTTCAATTATGGCGGGCGCGACGAGATCGTCCGCACAGCGCGCAAGCTCGCCGCGGCGGTGGCGCGTGGCGAGATCGACAGCGAAGCGATCACGGCAGAGTCCTTCGCCAACTCGCTCGACACAGAGGGCATCCCGGATCCGGAACTGGTCATCCGCACCAGCGGCGAGCTTCGGCTGTCGAATTTCCTGTTATGGCAGGCCGCCTACAGCGAACTTGTTTTCCTGCCTTGCTACTGGCCCGACTTCAGTCGCGAGCACCTGTCCGATGCACTGCGCGATTTCGCCGGCCGCGAGCGCCGCTTCGGCGGACTTGCCGCCCAAGACGTCGCCTCGGGCTGAGGGATGAGCAACCTTCAGCTCCGCGTCATTTCGGCCGTCGTGCTTGCCATCGTCACGCTCGGCCTGACCTGGCTTGGCGGACTGCCCTTCCGGTTGCTTTGCGCTGCCATGGCGGCGGTGATCTTCTACGAGTGGACGCGGATGAGCCGTCCAGCTGCCCCGACAGGTGTTAATGCTGCGACAGGTCTTGGCTTTCTGCCCGAAGCGCTGATCGTGGTCTTTATCGGTGCCCTCATCGCCGGCCTGTCAGCGTCTTTGCTGCTGCCGCTCGTCGCGGCTCTGGTTGTTGTCGCTGCCATCGCGGCGTCGATGCGCAAGGCAGGACCGTGGGAAGCATCCGGCCTTGCCTATGCGGCGGTTTCCGGCCTGTCGCTGGCCTTCTTGCGCGACGGCGACCGTTCCGGGCTGCTGGCCATCCTCTTTCTGTTCGCCGTGGTTTGGGCGACCGATATTTTTGCATATTTCGTCGGCCGCTCCGTCGGTGGTCCAAGGCTGGCGCCGTCGATCTCGCCGGGCAAGACGCGGAGCGGGGCGCTCGGCGGGGCGATCGGCGGCGTGGTGGCCGGGCTGCTTCTGGCCGCCGTAGCCGGAACGGGCAACCTTGTCGTGCTTGGCGTGATCGCACTGGTGCTTTCGATTGTCGCGCAAGCCGGCGACCTGTTCGAATCATGGGTCAAGCGACACCACGGCCGTAAGGACTCCGGCGCGCTGATACCCGGCCATGGCGGCATCATGGACCGGGTCGACGGGCTTGTCGCGGCGGCTTTCGCCCTATACGTCATCGGCTGGATTTCCGCGACCGCCGACCATCCGGCACAGGGACTGTTCCCGGTTTGAGCGGCATCCGACGGCGGGCTGGTGCGGGTTGCGCCATGGATTCGCCTGGATTGATGTCACAGTCGCGGCGTGACCTGCGCCGTGGATGAATTTGAGGGCATGAATTGAACGAGATTCTTCACGCGGTTTTCAGCACAGAGGGCTTTGTCCTCGGCACGCTGGTGCCTTTCTTGTTCGTGCTGACCGTGGTCGTTTTCGTCCACGAAATGGGCCACTACCTCGTCGGCCGCTGGTGCGGTATCGGCGCAAAGGCCTTTTCGATCGGTTTCGGCCCTGAAATCATCGGCTTCAACGACAGCCGCGGCACACGCTGGAAGCTTTGCGCCATACCGCTCGGCGGCTACGTCAAGTTCGTCGGCGACATGAACGCGACGTCGAGCCAACCCAGCTCGGAGGAGATCGAGGCGCTGAGCGACGAAGAACGCAAGGTCGCCTTCCACACGCAGCCGATCTGGAAGCGCGCGGCGACAGTGGTGGCGGGGCCGCTGTTCAACTTCCTGCTGACGATTGCTGTCTTTTCCGTGCTTTTTTCTGTCCATGGCCGTCCCGTGCTGGAGCCGATGGTGGCTGAGGTTACCGTCGGCAGTCCGGCGGCGGCGGCCGGCATCATGCCCGGCGACCGATTCGTCAGCGTCGACGGCAGCAAGGTCGAGACCTTTGCCGACGTCCAGCGTCTGGTCTCCGGCCGTGCCGGCGACAGCATCACCTTCGTCATGCTACGCGGCGGCAAGGAAATCACCGTCACGGCGACGCCGCGCTTGATGGAACAACAGGACGCACTGGGCAACAAGGTCCAGGTGGCCGTGATCGGCGTCGTCAACAACAAGGAACTCGGCCAGCCACGGCTGATCACCTACAGTCCGGCCGGGGCGGTCGGGGCAGCGGTCCAGGAAACCGGACACGTCATTCAGCGCACCGGCCAGTTCCTGCAACGTTTCGTTGTCGGTCGCGAGGACAAGTGCCAGCTGGGCGGCCCTATCAAGATCGCCAAGATGTCGGGTCAGGCGGCAAAGCTCGGCTTTGAATGGCTCGTACAGCTTGTTGCATTCCTGTCAGTCGGGATCGGGATTCTCAACCTTTTGCCGATTCCCCCCCTCGACGGAGGGCATCTTCTGTTCTACGGCGTGGAGGCTGTCATCCGGCGGCCGGTGTCCGAACGGATGATGGAAATGGCTTACCGAAGCGGCCTCATATTGGTGCTCGGCTTCATGGGCTTTGTTTTCTGGAACGATCTGTTTGGGTGCTGAAATCATGAAGGAATTTGGCTTCGGCACGAGCAATGTTGAGACGCCGTTTACCATGCGTGGGGATATGCGTGACGCGAAAGCCACGGCACAGGGTTAAGTAAATACAAATTAACCAGAAGCCTTGCGTGTAGGGAAAATCCGGTTAATACGGTAGGGGAAATTACCGCACGTCCGGTTTTCTCGCCGTGGGGACTTCGAGAAAAGGTACAAAAGCCCGATGAAGGCAGCATCCAAGTTTCTGAGCGCCGCGTCCGCGGTGGCTATGTCCGCCGCTCTGGTTGTACCAGGCGCGCTCGCAGTGCAGTTCGTTGCCACATCGGCCGCCGAGGCGGCTGTCGTCTCCAGAGTCGAAGTCACCGGCAATCAGCGTGTCGACGCGGACACCATCCGCAATTACGTGACGATCAAGCCGGGCAAGGCGTTTTCCAGCTCCGACATCGACGATGCGGTCAAGGCGCTGTTCGGCACCGGGCTGTTTTCGGACGTGCAGATCAACCAAGTCGGATCGACGCTGGTCATCAAGGTTTCCGAATACCAGGTCGTCAACCAGGTGCTGTTCCAGGGCAACAAGAAGCTCAAGGACAACGCGCTTGAAGCTGCGGTGCAATTGAAGCCGCGCAGCACCTTCTCGCAACAGCAACTCGACACCGACGTTGAGGCGGTCAAGGCCGCTTACAGGCGTATCGGCCGCGACGACGCCGCCGTGACCACCCAGATCATGGATCTCGGCGACAACCGCGTGAACGTGGTCTTCAACATCAACGAAGGCGGCCGCACCCAGATCGCAGCGATCAATTTCGTCGGCAACAGCGCCTATTCGAGCCGCCGTCTGTCGGACATCATCTCCACCAAGCGCTCGTCCTTCCTTTCCTTCGTGCTGCGCGACGACGTCTATGACGAGGACAAGCTGCGGGCCGACCAAGAGCTGTTGCGCCGCTTCTATTACAATCACGGCTATGCCGACTTCCAGGTCGTGTCGGCTGTCGGCGAACTCGACGACACCACCAACAAATACACCGTCACCATCACGGTGCAGGAGGGCGAGCGTTATACGTTCGGCGATGTCAGTGTCGAAAGCACAATCCCCGAGGTCGACAGCAAGTCGCTTGAATCGGTAGTCCAGACCCACAAGGGCGATGTCTATAACGCCAAGGACGTCGAGGACACGATCATCGCGCTGACCGAGAAAGTCGCCGGTTCGGGCTATGCCTTCGCCCAGGTGACGCCGCGCGGCGATCGCAACTTCGAAAACCACACGATCTCGGTTGTGTATACAATCGACCAGGGCACCAAGGCCTATATCGAGCGCATCGAGATCCGCGGAAACGATCGAACGCGCGACTACGTCATTCGCCGTGAATTCGATGTCAGCGAAGGCGATGCGTTCAACCAGGTTCTCGTCCAGCGCGCGAAGAGGCGGCTGGAAGCGCTCGATTATTTTGAGAAAGTCGAGATTTCCACCGTTCCGGGCTCTGAGCCGGACCAGGTGGTGTTGGTGGTCGACGTAGTCGAGAAGTCGACCGGTGAATTCTCGATCGGTGCCGGCTATTCGACTGGTGGCGAAACGTCAGGTCCGTCCGTCGAAGGTTCCATCAGTGAGCGCAATTTCCTCGGTCGCGGCCAATTCATCAAGGTGGCGGCGGGCGGCGGCAAGAACTCGCGCGACTACAGCTTCTCTTTCACCGAACCTTATTTCCTTGGGCGGCGCATCGCGGCCGGCTTCGACATCTACAAGCAGAGCCGAAACTACGACCATTACGACAGCGATACGACGGGCGCGACAGTGCGTTTCGGTCTGCCGATCACCGACAACATCACGACGCAGCTCGCGTACAATATCGCGCAAGAGAAGTACGAGTTCGACGAAGACTGCGACCCAATGGCCGGTTGCAACGTCTCCCAGGCGATCCAAAACGGAGTTAACGAGAGCCCATGGCTCAAGTCGTCGGTCAGCCTCGGCCTGATCTACAACACCATCGACGACATGAAGAACCCGCATGACGGCCTTTATGCCAACGTCAACACCGAAGTGGCCGGCGTCGGCGGCGACGCCAAGTTCATCAAGGTCACGGCGCGCGGCAGCATCTATCAGACGTTGTCCGAACAATTGGATCTGGTAGGCCTCATTTCGGGCGGCGCCGGCCATGTCCAGGGATATGGCAGCGGCGACCTGCGTGTCTTCGACCATTTCCAGAGCAGCGACCGGATGATCCGCGGCTTCGAATATGGTGGCATCGGTCCGGTTGCCTTGGACAACCGCAACGACCATCTCGGCGGCACCACTTATTTCAATGCCTCGGCCGAAGCGCAGTTCCCGCTGCCGGTCATCCCGGAAAGCTTCGGCCTGCGCGGGGCAGTGTTTGCCGACGCGGCAACGCTCTACGGCAGCAAGATTGCAAGTGGCCTTGTCGATCCGTCGACAACCGGAATGGAATGGCGCGCTTCTGTCGGCGTCGGCCTGATGTGGGCATCGCCCTTCGGTCCGATCCGCATCGACTATGCGATCCCGGTCAAGAAGGAAAAGACCGACGACGTGCAGGAGTTCAACTTCGGCATATCGACCCGCTTCTGATGTGCGGGTAACGATGCTTCCGGCTCGTTTGGATCCGGATGGGCGGTGATCCGACACTACAGCGCAGCGCGTCCTATTGGACACGCAAAGGATGTTGTAGCACTTTGTTTTTGCGCATGATCCTTTCCGAGGATCGACTTCCGATTTTCGGGGTCATGCGCTAGCTGGATATTGCTTCTGGAATGACCGATCCGGTGTTCTTCGCGCCCTCACGCCGGTATACGGCCGGCGAAGTCGCGAATCTGACCGGCTCGACGCTTGTCGATTCCGGCCTGTCCGATATATCGATCGAGGCTCTGGCGCCTGCCAATGAGGGCGGCGAGAATGCGCTGGTCTTCGTCGACGGCAGGCGCAATTTCGCCCTGATGCAGTCACTGCGGGCGGCAGCGGTTCTCTGCCCTGCCGAATTTGCCGGTAAGGCGCCGGCGGGCATCGCGGTGCTGGTACATCCGCGCCCGCAGCAGGCCTTCGCAATGGTCGGGCGCCTGCTTTTCCCGGCGGCTGCAACGCCTGGACCGATGACCGGCGAAACCGGTATCTCGCCGCACGCCCATGTCGATCCGACCGCCCATGTCGAGGCCGGTGCGATCATCGAAGCAGGCGCGGTCATCGGACCGCGCGCTGCCATCGGCAGCGGAACCGTCATTGCCCCGCATGCGGTTATCGGTCCTTCCTCTCAGATCGGCCGCGACGGCTATGTCGGTCCAGGTGCAAGCGTGCAATATGCGTTGATCGGCAATCGCGTCATCATCCATGGCGGTGCCAGGATCGGCCAGGATGGCTTCGGTTTCGTTGCCGGCGCCAAGGGTCCGGAGCGGGTTCCGCAGATCGGCCGCGTCATCATTCAGGACGACGTCGAGATCGGCTCGAATACGACCGTCGATCGCGGCGCCATGTCCGACACGATCATCGGCCAGGGCACCAAGATCGACAATCTGGTGCAGATCGCCCACAACGTTCGCATCGGCCGCAATTGCATTATAGCCGGGCTTTCGGGTATTTCCGGTTCCGTGACGGTAGGCGACAACGTCACCATGGGTGGCGGCGTCGGCCTTGCGGATCATTTGACCATCGGGTCCGGGGCCAAGCTTGCCGCAAGAAGCGGGTTTATGAGCAATGTGCCTGCAGGTGAGATTTGGGGAGGATATCCGGCGCAGCCGATGGCGGAAGCCATGCGCGAGATAGCGGCCTTGCGCAGACTTGCACGGACGCGCAAACAGGGTGAGGGGGGAAATGGCTGAGATCGCAGCGGCGACGCTCGAAGCGGTTGACATAATGCGGCTGATGAAGCTCCTGCCGCACCGCTATCCGTTCTTGATGATCGACCGCATTGTCGACATAGATGGCGACGAATCCGCCATCGGCATCAAGAACGTCACCATAAACGAGCCGCATTTCCAAGGTCATTTCCCCGACCAGCCGGTCATGCCCGGCGTGCTGATCATCGAGGCGATGGCGCAGACGGCCGGCGCCATCTGCATCCGCAGCCTTGGTACGGAAAAGCCGTCGCTGGTCTATTTCCTGACCATCGACAATGCCAAGTTCCGCAAGCCGGTCGTTCCAGGCGACCAGCTGAAAATTCATGTGAAGAAAATCAAGAAACGCGGCAATCTTCTCAAATTCGCCTGCGAGGCCCTCGTCGATGGCACCAAGGCGGCGGAAGCCGAGATCTCGGCAATGATGGTCGCAAGCGGCTGACAAACGAATGCTAATGAAAATCCAGACAGTCATCCATCCATCGTCGGTCATCGAGGCAGGCGCCCAAATCGGCGAAGGCGCCCGCATCGGACCCTTCTGCTACGTCGGCCCCGACGCCGTGATCGGCGACCGTGTCGAACTGGTCAGCCATGTGTCGGTGATGGGCGCGACCACCATCGGTGCATCGACCAAGGTCTATCCGATGGCGATACTGGGCGGGCCGCCGCAGAACACCAAGCACAAGGGCGGCCGTACCACGCTGGTGATCGGCGAGAACTGCGCGATCCGCGAAGGCGTCACCATGCATCTCGGCACCGATTCCAGCCGCGGCGAAACGACGATCGGCGACAACGGCAATTTCCTCGCCTATGCCCACATTGCACATGACTGCGTGGTCGGCAGGAACGCCACCTTCGCCAATCAAGCGACGTTAGGCGGGCATTGCGAAGTCGGTGACAATGTCTACATCGGCGGCCTTACCGCGGTTCATCAGTTTGTCCGCATCGGCGATAACGCCTTTCTCGGCGGTTGCTCGGCGATCGTCGGCGACGTCATTCCCTACGCCATCGCCGTTGGCAACCGTGCCAGCCTTCGCGGCCTCAACATCATTGGCCTGAAGCGCGCCGGCCTGCCGCGTTCCGAGATCCACTTGCTGCGCAAAGCCTACAACACGATCTTCGATCGCTCTCGGACCGTCGGCGAAAACATCGAGTTCGCCAAGGCGGAATTCGCCTCGTCGCCGACGGCCATGAAGATCGTCGATTTCATCGCTGGCCGCGGCAAGCGGCACTATGCCGTGCCGTCGCTCAAAGGTGGCGACGGCGACGATACCGATGATGAAGACTGAGGGCAGATGACGAAGATTGAGGCTGCCGGAAAGGGCCTTGATCTCGCGCCAGATGCCAAGGTCGGCATCATCGCCGGCGGCGGCAGTCTCCCGGTCGAAATTGCCCGAGCGCTCGCCCGGCAAGGCAAACCTCCCTTCGTCGTCATGGCGGCGGGCGAGGTCGACCGCATAGTCGATTTCGAGCCCTATGAGCAGGCAAGCTTGAGGCTGGAGGACGTCGGCTCGCTGCTGCCGATGCTCAAGCGGCATCACGTTACGCATCTGGTGACCGCGGGACATATTACGCGCCGCCCCAGGCTGAGCGCCATGCGCCTCAATTTGGGCCTGCTCGCCTGGCTACCCAGCCTTCTCGTCGGTGTAACCCGGGGGGACGATACGGTGCTGAAACTGTTCGTGCGCAGGATCGAGCGCAGCGGCATCAAGGTTGTCGGCGCTCACGAGATCGTGCCGGAACTGGTCGCCGCTGAAGGCCCGCTGACCAAGATGGCGCCACGCAAATCCGACTGGCGCGACATCGAGGCGGCGCACGCTGCAGCAAAAGCTATCGGCGCGCTGGATATTGGCCAGGCGGCTGTTGCGGTTGGTGGCCGCGCCATCGCGCTGGAAGGCGTCGAGGGCACAGACGGGCTGCTCGAGCGGACAAAACAATTACGCGGGCACGGCAGGCTGGCTGGCAGGAGCCGTGGTGTTTTGGTCAAATGCGCCAAGCCCGGTCAGGAACTGCGTGCCGATCTGCCCTCCATTGGCCCGCTGACCGTCGAGGCGGCGCATGCCGCCGGACTGGCCGGCATTGCCGTCGAAGCCGGCCGCTCGCTGGTGCTCGAAGGTCCTGCCACCATCGGGCGTGCCAATGCACTCGGCCTGTTCGTGATCGGCCTGCCTGCTGCGGAGCCGGCGCATGGCGAATGAGCAGCCGTTGAAGATAGCCGTCGTCGCCGGCGAGGAGTCCGGCGACCTGCTTGGCGCCGACCTTGTGCAGGCGTTAAAGCGCATGACCGGGCGCGAAGTTCGGCTCGTAGGCATCGGCGGCCGCCATTTGCAGGCGCTCGGTTTGGCGCCATTGTTCGACGGCAGCGAGATCGCGCTGATGGGGCTTAGCGCTATCCTGCGCGACCTGCCGCGCCTGATGCGGCGGATCGGCCAGACGGCAAACGCGATTGTCGATGAAAAGCCCGACTGCCTTATCACCATCGACAGTCCGGATTTCTCGCTGCGCGTCGCCAAGAAGGTGCGCGCCGCCGATCCGACGATCCCGATCGTCCACTATGTCTGCCCGAGCGTATGGGCTTGGCGGCCGGGCAGGGCGGCGGCAATGAAGCCATATGTCGATCACATTCTTTGTATCCTGCCGTTCGAGGTGAAGGAACTCGCTCGCCTGGGCGGGCCGCCCGGCACCTATGTCGGGCATCGCCTTGCACACGATCCGGGCATAGTCAGTGCCGCCAGGGCGCAGGCGCAGCCGCGTGACCTCTCCGCCGACCGTGTGAAAACGTTGCTTGTATTGCCCGGTTCGCGTCGCGGCGAGGTGCGGCGCCTGGTCGGGCCGTTCGGCGAAACGGTATCGATCCTGCGGGCGCGCGGGCACCGCTTGCGCTTGCTGTTGCCGACGGTGCCGCACGTCGCCGACCTGGTCAGGACCTCGGTTGCGAGCTGGAACGAGAAGCCGGAGATCATCCTTGATGCCGAACGCAAATGGCAGACCTTCGGCAAGGCCGATGCGGCGCTGATCGCGTCGGGGACGGTATCGCTGGAACTGGCACTGGCGGGCGTGCCGATGATCTCCTGCTACCGGCTCGATCCGGTCATGCGCATGGCGCAGGGACTGATCAAAGTTTGGAGCGCAGCCTTGCCCAATCTCATCGCCGACCGGCCGGTCGTGCCGGAACACTACAACCAATATGTGCGTCCGCATTATCTGGCGCGCCAGCTGGAGGCGCTATTCTCCGATACCGCCTACCGCGCCTGGCAGAAGGACGGTTTTGCCGAAATCGCCGGGCGTATGGCAACCGACAAGCCGTCAGGCGAGATGGCGGCGGGGGTGGTGATGGGCATGGTGAGGAAGTGAGCGAGTAGTGAGTAGCGAATAGGAAATGGTGCTGGCCGTAACAGCCAAGCTGCTTCAGCTACTACTCGCTACTCGCTACTCGCTACCTTCACCGCTTCGCGATCGGCACGTAATCCCGTTCCGGCGCACCGGTATAAAGCTGGCGCGGACGGCCGATCTTCTGGTGCGGGTCCTCGATCATCTCCTTCCACTGCGCGATCCAGCCGACGGTGCGGGCAACCGCGAACAGCACGGTGAACATGGTAGTGGGGAAGCCCAGCGCCTTCAGCGTGATGCCGGAATAGAAATCGACGTTGGGGTAGAGCTTCTTCTCGATGAAATAGGAATCGGTCAGCGCGATCTTTTCCAGCTCCATGGCGATGTCGAGCAGCGGATCGTCCTTGATGCCGAGCTCGCCCAGAACTTCGTGCGCGGTCTTCTGCATGATCTTGGCGCGCGGATCGTAGTTCTTATAAACGCGGTGGCCAAAGCCCATCAATCGGAACGGATCGTTCTTATCCTTGGCGCGCGCAATGAATTCCGGGATGTGATCGACATGGCCGATCTCGCCCAACATGTTCAGGGCTGCCTCGTTGGCTCCGCCATGTGCAGGACCCCACAGGCAGGCGATGCCGGCAGCGATACAGGCAAAGGGATTGGCGCCCGACGAGCCGGCGAGGCGGACGGTCGAGGTCGAGGCGTTCTGCTCGTGGTCGGCGTGCAGGATGAAGATGCGCTCCATCGCGCGCGCCAGCACCGGATTGATCTTGTATTCCTCGCAAGGCACGGCGAAGCACATATGCAGGAAGTTGGCTGCGAAATTCAGTTCGTTCTTCGGATAAATGAACGGCTGGCCGATGTGGTATTTATACGCCATCGCCGCGATCGTCGGCATCTTGGCGATCAGCCGCATAGAGGCGACCATGCGTTGATAAGGGTCCGAGATATCGGTGGAATCGTGATAGAAGGCCGACAGCGCGCCGACCACGCCGCACATCACCGCCATCGGATGCGCATCGCGGCGGAAGCCGGTGAAGAAGCGCGACATCTGCTCATGCACCATGGTGTGGCGCGTCACCCGGTAGTCGAAATCGTCCTTCTGCGCCTTGGTCGGTAGTTCTCCGTAGAGCAAGAGATAGCAGACTTCGAGGAAGTCGCCGTGCTCGGCCAGCTGGTCGATCGGGTAGCCGCGGTGCAAGAGAATACCGGCATCGCCATCGATGAAGGTGATTTCCGATTCGCAGCTCGCCGTCGACGTAAAACCGGGATCGTAGGTAAATACGCCGGTGGTGCTGTAGAGCGAACCGATGTCGATGACATCAGGTCCCACCGAACCACTTCGTATCTTGAATTCATGGGTTTTGCCGTCGAGTTCCAGTTTTGCCGTCGACGCCTGGGTTTTGCCGCCAAATTCCATCTTTGTCGCAGGTTCGGTCATAGCAAACTCCTTTTTGTTTCCTCAGGCCGGCAACGGCAAAACATTGAACCCAACACGTCAAAAGCATCGGAATACGCACATTTGCGCCCGCAATTGAATCTGCGCGCCAGATTAGGCCAAGACCCAATGTTGCACTGCGAAACACACCTTTCAATGCCAATCTTCTTGGGCCAGTTTCCTAATCGATTTGATCAGCAATCCGCGCCAGGCTTTCCTCGCGGCCAAGCACGGCCAGCACATCGAAGACGCCGGGCGAGGTGCTTTTGCCGGTGAGCGCGGCGCGCAGAGGTTGGGCCACGGCGCCGAGTTTGTGGCCGCCGGCCTGCGCATAGTCGCGGATCGCGGCTTCCGCCGAGGCGGCAGACCAGTCCGAAATCGTGGCCAGTGCCGCATGAGCGCCCCGCAGGATCGCGCGCGCCTCACCGCTGAGCAGCGCCGCCGCCTTCTCGTCGACCGGCATCGGCCGCTCGACGAACAGGAATGCAGCCCCTTCAACAAGTTCGACCAGCGTCTTGGCGCGCTCCTTCAGGCCTGGCAAAGCGGCAAGCAATTGCGCCTTGCGTCTGTCGTCGAGGCTAGCTGCGATCGCCGGACCGCCGTCGAGATAGGGCAGAGTGGCGATGAAGATGTCGAGCAGCGCCGCGTCGTTCATGCGGCGCATGTGCACGCCGTTCAGCGCCTCGAGCTTGGCGAAGTCGAAACGGGCGGCGCCTTTGTTGACGTCGCCAATGTCGAACCATGCGATCATGTTGGCGATCGACATGATCTCATCGTCGCCGTGGCTCCAGCCAAGCCTCGCCAGATAATTGAGCAGCGCCTCCGGCAGGTAGCCCATGGCGCGATAGGCCTCGACGCCGAGCGCACCGTGCCGTTTCGACAGCTTGGCGCCGTCGGCACCGTGGATCAGCGGGATATGCGACATCGACGGCACCTCCCACCCCATGGCATGGTAGATCACCGTCTGGCGGGCGGCGTTGGTCAAATGGTCGTCGCCGCGGATGATGTGGGTGACGCCCATGTCGTGATCGTCGACGACGACGGCATGCATGTAGGTCGGGTTGCCGTCCGAGCGCAGAATAATGAAATCGTCGAGATCCTTGTTGGGAAAGCGCACGTCGCCCTGGACGCGGTCATGCACAACCGTCTCGCCGGCTGTCGGCGCCTTGATGCGGATCGCCCCCTTGGCGCCGGCCGGCGCCTCGGAGGGGTCGCGGTCGCGCCAGCGGCCGTCATAGCGGGGAGGCAGCCCCTTCGCTCGTGCGCTCTCGCGCATTGCCTCCAACTCGGCAGGCGTCGCGTAACAATAATAGGCCTTGCCCATGCGAACGAGTTCCTCGGCCACCTCGCGATGGCGCGGCGCACGCTCGAACTGCGACACCGGCTCACCGTCCCATGTCAGGCCAAGCCAGGAAAGCCCGTCGAGGATGGCCGCGGTTGCAGCATCGGTGGAACGCTCGCGGTCGGTGTTCTCGATGCGCAGCAGCATCGTGCCGGCTGTGTGCTTGGCATACAGCCAGTTGAACAGCGCCGTGCGCGCCCCGCCAATATGCAGATAGCCGGTGGGCGAGGGGGCAAAACGGGTGACGACCTTGTCGGGCATGGAACTCTCAGGCAGGCGAAGGAAGTGGGTTTGCGGACTTTCGCGCGTTGCGCGTTCATGTAGCATAGGAGGTCGAGGGCGCAAGGGGCAGACCCGATGGCTGTGCGAGGCCGTGGTGCGGGCGAGGGCGAGGACGTTGGCAGCGGCGTCAGCGAACGCTTGCTGTTTGCCGCGCCCGTGCCTGTCCTGCCGGCACCGGCATTGCTGCCGGTTCCACGCTTTGATGCCCCGTCGCTGCCGGCGAGCGACCCAGCAACGGTTCTCGTGCCCGCGGCCGAGCCCATCGTGCGCCTACGCCGGCGTTTCCGCCTCCCGTCACCGTCCCGTATCCGCAACGGCGTAACCTCGGCGGTCGGCCTGGAGCTCGACCGTGGGGTCGCCTTCCTGCTGGTGCCGGTGTTCCTCGCATGCGGGGTGGTCGTATATTTTGCGCTGGCGGTGGAGCCGGCCTTTCCACAGCCGATCGCAATCGTCGCCTTGGCAGCCCTCTGTGCCGTCGCCTCGCGGTCGTGGCCCAGAACCCGCCTGTGCTTCATGGCGGCGTTGCTCTGCGCGCTTGGCGTGCTTGCCGCCAAGGTCGAGACCTGGCGTGTCGGAACGCATATGCTCGGTTCCGAAATCTCGACGCGCCTCACGGGTCGCGTCGTATCGTTCGAGCCCATGGCGAGCGGCCGCATCAGGCTGACGATCGATGTGATCTCAACCGCCAGGCCGACACTGCGCTACATGCCGGAACGGGTCCGCGTTTCGGCGATGAAAATACCGGCTGAGCTGACCGCCGGTTCCGAGATCGCCGGCTATGTGCGGCTGCTGCCGCCGACCGGGCCGGTGCGGCCCGACAGCTATGATTTCTCCTTCGACAGCTATTTCGCCGGTATCGGCGGCAGCGGCTTTTTTCTCGGCAATCCGAAAGTCGTGTCGTCGGGCAGCATGCCGTTTGCCGCGCGGCTTTCTTCCGCGATCGAAGACGCGCGCGAAACCATCGCCGACCATATCCGCAGCCGCATCGGCGGCGCCGAGGGCGAGATTGCTGCTGCGCTGATCGTCGGCGTGCGCGCCGGCATTCCCGAGGAGATCAACGAAGCGATGCGGCGTACCGGCATCTACCACATCATCTCCATCTCGGGGCTGCATATGGCGTTGGTCGCCGGCACCATTATGGCGCTGCTGCGCGGCGCCTTTGCGCTGTTTCCCGATTTCTCATCGCGACGGCCGGTCAAGAAATACGCGGCGGCCGCCGCGCTTTTTTCGATTGCGGCCTACCTCGTCTTTTCCGGCATTGTGGTGGCGGCCGAACGCAGCTTCATCATGTTGGCGGTGATGCTTATCGCCGTGCTGTTCGACCGGGCCGCGCTCACCATGCGCAACCTGGCGATCTCGGCCATCGCGGTCATTCTGGTGTCGCCGCACGAGGTGGTCGGTCCGAGCTTCCAGATGTCCTTCGCCGCGACGGCGGCCCTTGTCGGCGCCTATGCAGGCTGGTCCGATTACCGCGCCGGCGGGGCCACCACGCCGCCGCCGCGGTTGTCGCCGCTACGCTTTGCCGCTCGAAAGGTCCTGCTGGGCATGGGCGGCCTGGCGATGACCTCGATCATTGCAGGGAGCGCCACGGCGCTTTTCGCCATATGGCATTTCCAGCGCGTGGCGCCGCTCAGCCTGTTCGCCAATCTGGCCATCATGCCTATCGTCTCACTGGTCGTCATGCCCTTCGCCGTCCTCAGTGCGCTGGCGATGCCGTTCGGCGCGGATGGGCCTTTCCTCTACGTGATGGGCAAGGGGCTGACAGCGATGATCGCCCTGTCCGGGTGGATCTCCGAGCGCTCGCCGATCGATGCGGTCGGGCTGATTTCGCTGAGATCTGTCCTTTTGGTGACGATCGCCCTCGTCATTGCCAGCATGGCGACGACCTGGTTGCGGCTCGTGGCCCTTCCTTTTGCGCTCGCCGGCTTGCTAACGACAACGCAGACGCGCGTACCCGATGTATTGATCTCGGAGGACGCACGGCTCGTCGCGCTGCCGATCGGCAGCGGTGAACTCGCGGTCAACCGGGCACGCCCGAATGAGTTCACCATCGACAACTGGAAACGCGCGCTCACATCAGAGGCTATCGTCGCGCCGGAAACACCTGGAAAGAACGATCCGCAATTCGACATTGCCGATCCGGCCGACTTACCGCCGGGCATGCCGTTCATTTGCACGGACGGTCTCTGCCTTGCCAGGCATCCATCCGGCGCGATCATCGCGCTAGCCAATGACCGCGATACTGCACGGCCAGCCTGCGCCTTTGCCAGCTTGATCGTCATCGACGACGCCACCGCCCATAATCCCTGCTACTACGACCGGCTGGTCCTCGTCGTCACCAAACGGCAACTGGCGCGCGCGGGAAGTGCGGCCGTCTATTTCGATCCACAAGCGGCAACACGCGCCGAAATCCGCTTCGCCGTCGAAAAATCATACCGGCCCTGGCACGTGCAGCGGAAATTTTCACGCGCGGCGCGGGGCATGCCGCCATACCGCAGAGCCGACAAGCCAAAAGCCGGCGCCAAGGGCGCAGCTCAGTAGCGGCGGATCAGCCCAACGAGCTTGCCCTGCACCTTGACCCTGTCTGGTCCGAAGATGCGCGTCTCGTAGGCCGGATTGGCGGCTTCCAGGGCGATCGAGGCGCCCTTGCGGCGGAACCGCTTCAGCGTCGCTTCTTCCTCGTCGACCAGTGCCACCACGATCTCACCGGGGCTCGCCGTATCGGCATTGCGGATGATCACCGTGTCGCCGTCGAAAATGCCAGCCTCGATCATCGAATCGCCTTTGACCTCCAGCGCATAATGCTCGCCGCCCATGATCATGTCCGGCGGCACCGAGATCGAATGCGTCTGGTGCTGGATGGCATCGATCGGCACACCAGCGGCGATGCGGCCCATCACCGGGATCGACACGGCGGCGACGACATCGTCGTCATTGCCGGCTGCAGGCATGCGCGACGATGTCGGCTTGCCCTGCCGAGGACCTTGCCCAAGACTGCCCTGGATGACGCTCGGCGAGAACTTGCGTGCCGCATTGAGGCCGGGGGCGATCGAATCGGGCAGGCGCAGCACCTCCAGTGCACGGGCCCGGTTGGGCAAACGGCGAATGAAGCCGCGCTCCTCCAGCGCCGTAATCAGCCGGTGGATTCCCGATTTGGAAGCCAGGTCGAGCGCTTCCTTCATCTCGTCGAAGGAGGGCGGGATACCGCTTTCCTTCAGCCTTTCGTGGATGAACATAAGCAGTTCGTGTTGTTTGCGTGTCAGCATAGCGACCCCCAACAGAATCAGAAAAACAAACCCAGAACAAACACTATCTGTTCCAGTTGTGTTCCGCAACTGTTTAAAGTTTAATGAATGTGTTAGGGCTCGGGAAACGATACCACTCACCAAACCGGAACGCTGCATTTTCACCGCCGCGGGCCTCATCGCCTTGATTCTGCTTTCGTTTGCGGCCTCTGGGTTCCCAGAAGGCGGCACTGGTATCGGCCGTCAGCCGGCAAAGGGCACGGAATTGAAGCCGTATCGACTGTGCGGTTTGGTCAATGCACCGTGAACGAAACGAACTCAAAACGCCAACCTTGGGTTGGCTTGGCTCCTGGTTTCCACCGCGTGGTCAGGCAACTTGTTGCCGGTGGAGCCTTGCTGCGCGATACCAGGTAATGGAGAACCGCTCGTGACCGATGGATGCCGTCGATGCGTGTCCGGCGTTGCGGTGAATCTTGGGGGAGCAGACAAATCATGACAGGAATTCGCGATCTCGTGGCCATAAGGGCGATGGATGCTGCAGATCCGCTGCGCGCGATGCGCGACCGCTTTGTGCTGCCGCAAGGAGTGATCTATCTCGACGGCAATTCGCTAGGGGCCGCTTCGCGTGCCGCTTTCGATGAATTGAGCAAGGCAGTGACCGAAGAATGGGCGCATGATCTCATCCGCGCCTGGAACACGGCCGGCTGGTTCAACATGCCGCTCGAACTCGGCGACCAGCTCGGGCGCCTGATCGGTGCCGCGGCCGGCCAGACGGTGGTCTGCGACACGACATCGGTCAACATCTACAAGCTGCTGCACGCCGCCATGGCCATGCGGCCGGAGCGGCAGGTCATCGTCGCCGAGGGCGACAGTTTTCCGACAGATCTCTACATGGCTGAGGGTGTGGTTTCGACGCGAAAAGATACGCTGCTTCGCCTCTCGGGGGTCGACGCGCCGAGCATCGAAGAGCTGATCGACGAAGGCACCGCCGTGGTGCTGGTCAACCACGTCAACTACAAGTCGGGCGAACTGCGCGACATGCCGGCGCTGACGCGCAGGGCCCAGGAAGCCGGGGCGATGATCGTCTGGGATCTCTGCCACACCGCCGGTGCGATGCCAGTCGAGCTCGACAAGGCAAACGCCGATTTTGCCGTCGGCTGCACCTACAAATATCTGAATGGCGGACCGGGCGCGCCTGCCTTCATCTATGCGGCTGAGCGGCATCTTGCCGACATCCAGCAGCCGCTCACCGGCTGGTGGGGCCATGCACGGCCCTTCGCCTTCGAGCCAGGCTATGCGGCCGGCACCGGCATCCGCCGGTTTCTGTGCGGCACCCAGCCGGTCCTGTCGATGCGCACGCTGAAGGGCGCGCTCGACATCTGGAACGATGTCGACATGACGGCGGTGCGCAAGAAGAGCATCGCGCTGGCCGATCTGTTCATCGAGCTTGTCGAGGCAAAGTGCGGCACTTACGGGCTAACGCTCGAAAGCACGCGCGACGGGGAAAAACGCGGCAGCCAGATTTCATTCATGCACGAGCATGGCTACCAGATCATGCGCGCGCTGATCGAACGTGGCGTGATCGGCGATTTTCGCGCGCCATCGACCATGCGCTTCGGCTTCACCCCGCTCTATGTCGGCTATGCCGATGTCTGGCAGGCCGTCGAAGTGCTTGAGGACATCCTGCGCACCGGTGCGTGGAAGGATGCGCGCTTCGCCATCAAGGCGGCTGTCACTTGAGATTGATGCGAGAGCTGGAATCGTGAGGCTGGCGACGACGCGCCGCGCGATGCTCACGCTCGTTGCAAGGCCATATTGCCAGGGGAGGGCGCAGGGTGTTCGAACGTCACATTGCCGATTGGGACAACGCCTATGCCAACGGCGCCAACATAGCCGGCAGCGATCGCTGGCCGGCGGCCTGGGTCGAGCCCGCGCGGGTTTTTCGCGACGTGCTTTCGACCGAGGGCCGGGCGCGGCTCGACATGGCCTATGGCGATGGCCCACGCAACCGGCTCGATCTTTTCCTGCCGGCCACCAAGCCCAAGGGGCTCGTGGTGTTCGTCCATGGCGGCTACTGGATGGCATTCGACAAGAGTTTCTGGTCGCATCTTGCCGCTGGCGCTGTTGATCGCGGCTATGCCGTGGCGATGCCGTCCTACACGCTCTGTCCGCAGATGCGCATTGGCGGCATCGTCAAGGAAGTCGGCGCGGCGATCGGCACGGCGGCAGGGATGGTCGCAGGGCCGCTGATGCTGACCGGACACTCGGCCGGTGGCCATCTTGTTAGCCGGATGGTTACGACGACGACGCCGCTGGCGCCCGAAATTGTCCGGCGCATTCGCCATGTCGTATCGATCTCGGGTGTGCACGATTTGCGCCCGATCATGCGCACCGGCATGAACGAGACGCTGGCGATCGATGAGGCCGAGGCGCAGGCCGAAAGCCCGGTGCTGCTGCGCCCGATGGACAAGGCCCGCCTGACCTGCTGGGCCGGCGGCGGCGAGCGCGCCGAATTCCTGCGCCAGAGCGCGTTGCTGGCCAATATCTGGATCGGCCTGGGTGCCGCGACCAGTTCGGTGGTCGAGCCTGACCGGCATCATTTCAACATCATCGACGGTTTGGCCGATCCAGACCATCCGCTGACCCGGACCTTGATCTCGGAGTGGGGCAGGTTCAGCGTAGCATCAGCACGTCGCAGGCGGCGCCCGCCGCCGCGGCGGGCGTGAACGGCGCACGGACGATCAGCCCGTTGGCATCGGCCAGCATTTTCAGCATCGAGGAGTCCTGGATGCCGAACGGCGTCGCCACGAGCGCGCCGGCGTCATCGCTGACAATAGCCCGCACATAATCCTGCCTGAGATCATTGGCCGGCATGGCAGCACCGAGCCGTGCCTGACGCATATCCTGCTGAAAGGCGCGGCCGCCGAGCCGCGCCAGCAGCGGCCTCAGGAAGAGCTGGGTGCAGACCAGGCTTGCCACCGGGTTACCGGGCAAGCCGATGCAGCGGATGTCGCCCAGCCGCCCGAACATCAGCGGCTTGCCCGGTCGCATGGCGATCTTCCAGAAATCGAGCGTCATGCCTTGCCCGGTCAGCACGTCATGGACGAAATCGTGGTCACCGACCGAGGCGCCGCCCAGCGTGACGATGACGTTCGCGCCAGCCTTCACGGCCTTTTCCACCAGCGCAGCGATCGCCTCCCTGCTGTCCGGCGCGATGCCAAGGTCGAGCGCGCGCGCACCGACCGACTGTGCGGCGGCGGCGACGCCATAGGCGTTGGAGGAGATGATCTGGTCGGGGCCAAGCTCGCTGCCCGGCGGCAGCAATTCGTCGCCGGTGGCGATGATGGCGACCAGCGGCCGTTTGACCACGCCGACCTCGGGGTGGTTGGCCGATGCCGCCAGCGACAAGGCCGCTGGGTCGAGCAGGCGGCCTTTGTGCAGCAGGACGTCGCCTTTGGCGAAATCGAGCCCGAGGCGGCGGATGTTTCGCCCCTGCACGGTCGGCTCCGTCACTTCGACGACACCGCCGCCGAGATCGCGGATGTTCTCCTGGATGACGATGGTGTCGGCGCCTTCGGGAAGGGGCGCGCCGGTGAAGATACGGACGGCCTGCCCATGCTGCACCGTTCCGGCAAAGCCGCGTCCGGCCGGCGCCATGCCGACCACCGAAAGCTTTGCCGGTAAGGACGCGATATCAGCCGCCCGCACGGCATAGCCGTCCATGGCGGAGGCGTTGAACGGCGGTTGGGTGCGGAGCGCCACAACCGGCTCCGCCAGCACGCGGTCGGCGGCATCCAGCAGCGCGACGCGTTCGCCCGGCAGCGCTGCTGCGCCGTCCAACAGGCTCTCAAGCGCCTCGACAACTGGGACCAGCGCCATCAGCGGCCTGCCTCGGTGACCCCATCTTCGGTGATTTTGTAGTCGCCGGATTTGCCGCCGGTCTTTTCAACCAGCCTGATGCCGGAGATGACCATGGCGCGGTCGACCGCCTTGGCCATGTCGTAGATGGTCAGGCAAGCGACCGAGACGGCGCTTAGAGCCTCCATCTCAACGCCGGTCTTGCCGGTGACGCGGGTCAATGCTGTCACCTTCAGGCCGGGCAGCGCGGCGTCCGGCTCGATATCGACAGATATCCTGGTCAGCAGCAGCGGATGGCAGAGCGGGATCAGTTCATGCGTCTTCTTGGCCGCCATGATGCCGGCGATACGCGCGGTACCGAGCACGTCGCCCTTCTTGGCATCGCCGGCGAGGATCATGTCTAGCGTCTCGGGCCGCATCGACACGAAGCCCTCCGCGACTGCCGTGCGCACCGTCTCAGCCTTGTCGCCGACATCGACCATGTTGGCTTCGCCGTGTGCGCCAAGATGGGTGAGAGCGGCCGCCATCCTCAGATCGCCTCTGCCGGCGCCTTGCCCGTCAAAAGCAGGCGTGTTGCAGCGGCCACGTCCTGCTGACGCATCAGGCTCTCACCGACCAGGAAAGTGGCGATGCCGCTCCGCTCCAGCCGGCGGCAATCGTCATGCGAAAAGATACCGCTCTCGCTGACGAGAAGGCGGTCGGCCGGCACCATCGCGACCAGCCGCTCCGAGGTCTCGAGGCTGGTTTCGAAGGTCCGGAGATTGCGGTTGTTGATACCGATCAGCCGCGACGACAGCTGCAGCGCGCGTTCCATTTCGGCCTCGTCATGCACTTCGATTAGCGCGTCCATGCCGAGCCCGAAAGCTGTCGCTTCAAGTTCTCTTGCCAACGCGTCGTCGACGCTGGCCATGATGATCAGTATGGCATCGGCGCCCCATGCCCTGGCCTCGTAGACCTGATAGGGGTCGAACAGGAAATCCTTGCGCAAGGCAGGCAACTCGACGGCAGCGCGCGCATCGCTGAGGAACGCGGGCGCCCCTTGGAAAGAGGGTGCGTCGGTCAGCACCGAAAGACAGGCGGCGCCGCCTTCCGCATAGGCCCTGGCCAGCGCCGGCGGATCGAAATCGGCGCGGATCAGGCCTTTGGATGGGCTAGCCTTCTTGATTTCGGCAATCAGCGCGAACCTGCCGGATTGGCGCTTTGCTTCAAGGGCGGAAAGAAAGCCGCGCGGCGCTTCGGCGTCCGTTGCCCGTGCCTTGATCTCGGCAAACGGCACTTGCGCCTTGGCCGCCGCGATCTCGTCGCGCTTGTAAGCCTCGATCTTGCGCAGGATGTCGGACATAGTTCTAACCGTTCGAAATCTCGACCAGCCTGTCGAGCACTTTCAGCGCGCGGCCGCTGTCGATGGCCTGCGCCGCCGTCACCATGCCGTCGGCAAGTGTGGTCGCCTTGCCGGCCACCACCAGCCCGGCGCCGGCATTCATCAGCACCGTGTCGCGAAAGGCGCCGGCGGCGCCGCCCAGCATGTCGCGCAGAGCCTGGGCATTGTGGGCGGCGTCGCCGCCGCGCAACTCGTCCTTGGTGTGACGCTTCAGCCCGACCGCTTCCGGGGTCAGCACAAAGCTGCGGATCTCGCCGCCGGCCAATTCGGCGACCTGCGTCTCGCCGGTGGTGGTGATCTCGTCATAACCGTCGCCATGGACGACCCAGGCATGGTCGGCACCAAGCTCCTTCAACGTTTCTGCCACCGGCATGATCCATTCGGGCAGGAACACGCCGACCATCTGCCGTCTGACACTGGCCGGATTGGAAAGCGGACCCAGCAGGTTGAAGATGGTGCGGGTGCCGAGCTCGACCCGGGTCGGGCCGACATGCTTCATCGCCGGGTGGTGCGCCGGCGCGAACATGAAGCCAACTCCGGCCTCGTGGATGCAGCGGCCGATCGTCTCCGGAGGGATGTCGATCTTGACGCCCAACGCGATCAGAACATCGGCGGCGCCGGTCAGCGAGGACAGTCCGCGATTGCCGTGCTTGGCGACGGGCACGCCGCTGCCGGCGATGACGAAGGCGGATGCGGTCGAAATGTTGACGCTGTGCGAATTGTCGCCGCCGGTGCCGACAATGTCGATGGCGCCCTCGGGGGCTTCGACGCGCAGCATCTTGGCGCGCATGGTGGCGACGGCGCCGGCGATCTCGCTGACGGTCTCACCGCGCACCCGCAATGCCATCAGGAAGCCGCCGATCTGGCCGGGGGTGGCGTCACCGGACATGATGATGTCGAAGGCCTCGCGCGCCTCCTCGAAGGAAAGAGTGCTACCGGCGGCGACCTTGGCGATGTGGATCTTCAGCGCGCTCATCTGGCCAAGGCTTGGGTTACGGCCGTCTGATCGATGCGGACGTCATATTGCGTCTGCAACTGCGCCACCAACTGGTCGAGCAGGTCGTCGGACATACCGGAGGTGAAGGATTTCTGCGCGTCCTGGGGTACTGAGTTGGCGTCGGCCCCGGCGGGCTCGAATACCTCGGCAACCTTGAACAGGATCTGTCCGTCGCCCGTGGGCGAGGGGATTAGCCCGGTGCCGCCTTCGCCGACGCCGAACATCGCGGCGGCCCCTTCCTTGCCGAAATCGACGTCGTCAGCATCGCGCTTGACACCGCGCTTGGTCTGCTTTTCGAGCTTGAGCTCACCGGCGATCACCTCGAGCGTGGCGCCGGCCTTGAGACGCTTCTCGAGCTCTTGTGCCTTTGCGGTAAGCCGTTTGGTGGTCTCCGCCGCGGTCCAGTCGGCCACGACCTTCTGGCGGACTTCGCCCAGCGTGCGGTCGCGGGCCGGCGTGATCGCGCTTACGTCGTAGAAGACGAAGCCGTTATCGGCGGTGGTGAGGCCTTCATTGTCTGTTCCGGGTTCGGATTCGAACACCGCCTTGATGAGCGCCGGCGATTCCGGCAGGTCTTTGACGATGCTTTCATCCGGCCTTCGGCCGGTGCGGTCGATGGCGTCGATGGTAACGACCTTCAGCTTCAATTTGGCAGCTGCCTCAGCGAGCGAACTGCCGGAGGCGCGCGTATCCTCGTAATTGTCGTGCACGTCCAGCAAGATGCGGCTTGCCTCGCCCAGTGCCAGATCCTTGCGGATCTGCTCGGACACTTCGGCCAGCGGCTTCACCACTTCGGGCTTGATCTCGGTGACGCGCAGCAGAACGGGGCCAAAGGCGCCCTGTACGACCGGGCTGACTTCATTGGCGTTGAGCTTGAAGGCAGCATCGGCAACCGCCTTGTCAGCGATCTTGTCCTTGGCCAGCGTGCCGAGCAGGGTGTCGGCCGGCGTCTTGCCTTCGGCGGCGACGATCTTGTCGAAGGTCGCGCCGGTCCTGAGCGAATCGAGCGCCGCCTTGGCAGCATCAGGCGTCTTGAACACAAGCTGCTCGATGGTGCGCATCTCGGGCGTGGTGTAGCGCGCCTTGTTCTTGTTGTAGTCGTCGCTGACCTGTTGATCGGTCACTGCGCTCAAATCCATGATGTCTTCCGGTTCGAGCCTGACATAGGAGAACTTACGGTATTCGGGCGCGGCGTAGGTTTTCTTGTTCTCCCCGAAATAGGCCGAAAGCACGCTGTCGGGCGGCGCTTCTATCGGTTCGACCAGCGATTTCGGCAAGGTCAGGTAGTCGATTGTGCGATCTTCGCCGCGATAGAGCGCGACCGCCTTGAAGAATGTATCCGGGGCTTTGAGGCCATCCGAAACCGCCTCGACGATCTGCTGGCGGACCGCCACCTGGGCGCGGTTTTTCAGATAGTCCTCCGGCCGCATGCCGATCTGCCGGAGCAGGTACTCGAAGGTTCGCCTGTCGAAGGTTCCGCCAGGCCCTTTGAACGCCGGGTCTTCGCGGGTCAGTTCGGCCAGCCGGTCCTTGGACAGGCCGAGGCCGAGCTTGCGGGCCTGCTCGTCGAGGACGGCGCCCGAGACGAGTTGCGCCAGCACCTGGTTGTCGATGCCGAGCGCCGTCGCCTGCTCACGGCTGATGCGCTGGCCGAATTGCTGCGACATTACGCTGAGCTGGCGATCGTAGGCGAGGCGGTATTCGTTGATCGAGACCTTGGTGCCTCCGGCCGTAATCACGGCGTCATGGCCGGCAAGACCGCCCATCAGCCGCCCCGAGATGCCCCAGACGGCGAAGCTCAACACCAACAATGACAGCAGCAGTTTCGCGACCCAGGTCCCCGCCGCGCTTCTCAACATACCAAGCATGAGTACTTCCGATTTTCGCGCATTTCGCATGCGCCGAGTCTGAAACAAGCGCAATAGCGCCCTTCCTGCTCACTGTCGATTGCTTTGTGGCCTGATTTTGATAGTGAGAGCCAGCTGGAAATTGCCCGGAGAAACAAATCCCATGACGCCTGGAATCCGCCCGCTCGTCGCCGGCAACTGGAAAATGAACGGGACCAGCGCCTCGCTCAACGAGCTCAGGATGATCGGCAACGGCTTCATGAGCGGGCTCGACGCCGAGACCGAAGCCGTGGTCTGCGTGCCGGCGACCTTGCTTGCGCACGCCGCCGAGATTCTGTCGCGCACGCCGGTCCGGGCCGGTGGTGAGGATTGCCACACCGAGGAAAGCGGCGCCTATACCGGCTGTATTTCGGCGGAGATGCTGAAGGATGCAGGCGCCAGCCATGTCATCGTCGGCCATTCCGAATGCCGTGCTGATCGCAAGGAGAACGATGCCATAGTGCAGGCCAAGGCCTCCGCCGCATGGCGCGCCGGGCTGGTGGCTATCATCTGCATTGGTGAGACAAGAGCCGAACGCGAAGCAGGAGCCACGCTTGACGTGCTGTCGCGCCAGGTTGCGGGCTCGGTACCGCCAAACGCCACGGCGTCCAACAGCGTCATTGCCTATGAGCCGGTATGGGCGATCGGCACCGGCTTGACCCCGACCGCCGCCGACGTCGCCGAGGCGCATGCGCATATCCGTGAAGAACTGGCGCGGAAGCTTGGCAATACGGCGGCCAAGATGCGCATTCTCTACGGCGGCTCGGTCAAGCCGTCCAACGCCGTCGAGTTGCTCGGCGTCAGGAATGTCGACGGCGCGCTGGTCGGCGGCGCCAGCCTGAAGGCAGCGGACTTCCTCGGCATCGCGGAAGCCTATCGAAACATCGCTTGATACCGGGACTGCTTGCTGGATTTGAGCGGACGGCCGGCGCCGGAATCGTTGCAAAGGACGCATTGCTTCCCATATTCCGGCCACGGGCTTGGAAATGCCGTCAAAGCATTGTATTGAGCCGCCTCCAAATCAGCGGCCGCGCAAGGCCTTGCCAGGATAAATTATGGAAACCGTACTGATCGTCGTCCACCTCATGGTCGTGCTCGCGCTTGTCGGCGTGGTGCTGCTGCAGCGCTCCGAAGGCGGCGGTCTCGGCATCGGCGGCGGATCGGGCTTCATGACCGCGCGTGGCGCCGCCAATGCGCTGACGCGGGCGACAGCGATCCTGGCCGCGGCTTTCTTCGTCACTTCGCTGACACTGTCGATCGTCGCGCGCTATGGCGAGAAGCCGATCGACATTCTCGATCGCGTCCCGGCGACCTCGGACGGGGCAGGCAAGGGCGTACTCAACCAATTGCCCGGCACCACGACGCCGCCTTCAGGCAACACGGCGCCGACCCCGCCGTCCGGCAATGGCGCGGCAACGACGCCTCCGGCAACAGCCCCGGCGACGCCGCCAGCGACAAACGGCGCCACCGCGCCGGCCACGCCGCAGGTCCCCAACCAGTAATCGGGCATCTGATGCCGCGATCTGTTGTCGTTTGAACACAGTCGCCGCAAATGCCACACGATCACGAAGATTCGACCGCGCCCTACGCTTGAGGCGCTTCCGGCTAATCGATTATACATTGCGCGCGGCATTTTCGGCGTCCTTGGGGGGCGCCGGGCGACGCCGTGGGCAACAAGCATTGAACGATCGGATCTTCCCCATGCAGCTTCGCAGCTTCATTTTTGCCGGCCTTTGTGCCGTGCTCAGCCTAGGTGCGCCCGCTTATGCGGCTATGCCGACGGCAAATTCGGCTCATAAAGCCGCGACAACAACTGACGTCGTCAACGTCGCTGCCAAAAGCGATGCGGCGCAATTGAAGCTTCTCAAGAAGAAGAAAGATCCGACGCCGGACGACCTTGCGCAGATCCGCAAGATCGAAGCCAAGATCGCAGCCGACAAGGAAGCCGCTCGCGCCAAGGCACTCGAAGCCAGGAAGCTGGCGATGCGCGAGGCGGCGAAAGCCAAGGCCGATGCGGAACGGCAGGCATTCCTTGCCAAGAAGAGCCAGCCGGTCGCGGCGGTCAAGGTGGCTGATGCCAAGCCGGCCAAGAAGAAGACCGTCAACATCATCGAACCGATTGCACCCATCGCGCCGATCCAGTCGGCCGAGCCGATCCCGGCCGAGGCCATGAACGTTGCGCTGACCGGCAATAATGGCGAATTGCGCAGCGAACCGGTCGGGCAGAAGCCGCAGAGCGTCGGGCTGTTCGCGGGACTGTTCGGCGGCACATCCTCTTCATCGATGTCGCTGCTTCCTGAGACGCGCGCGCTCGACGCCGCGCTCGAAAGGAAGCAGGCCAAGCGCCAGTTCAAGGTCAAGCCGGAATTCGTGCCGCAGGAGGTCGAATTCACCGGCTACAACCCCGGCACCATCGTCATCGATACCAGCGCCCGCCGTCTCTACCTCGTCGAATCATCGTCAACCGCCCGCCGTTATGCCATTGCGGTCGGCCGCGAAGGCCTGCAGTTCAAGGGGACGGTTGCCGTCGGCGACAAGCAGGAATGGCCGCGCTGGATTCCGACGCTGGATATGCAAAAGCGCGAACCCAAGCATTATGGGCAGTACAAGGACGGTATGCCCGGCGGCGGCGACAATCCGCTCGGTGCGCGCGCCATCTATCTCTACGATGGCAAGAAGGATACCCATCTGCGCATCCACGGTACCATTGCACCGCAGTCGATCGGAACCAGCGCCTCCAATGGCTGCTTCCGCATGATCAACGAGCACGTCATGGACCTCTACCGCCGGGTGAAAGTAGGCACCAAGGTCGTCATCATCTGACGCTTTACAGATCGTGCCAAAAGGGCCGGCCTCGCCGGCCCTTTTGTTTTGATACGTCCATGACCAGAGCGCCTTCTTGGGAAAAAGCCTTCGCGGCGGTTTTTTCTCTGGCGGAATCAATTCGGCCGCGTTAAGCGATGACTCCCATGGCGCGATATGTATTCATCACAGGCGGCGTGGTTTCCTCACTTGGAAAAGGCATTGCTGCAGCGGCCCTTGGGGCTCTCTTGCAGGCGCGAGGCTATCGCGCACGCATCAAAAAGCTCGATCCCTATCTCAATGTCGATCCCGGCACGATGTCGCCCTACCAGCACGGCGAAGTCTTCGTGACCGATGATGGGGCCGAGACCGATCTCGATCTTGGCCACTATGAACGCTTCACCGGCCGCTCGGCCAACCAGCAGGACAACATCACCACCGGCCGCATCTACAAGAACATCATCGAGCGTGAGCGGCGCGGCGACTATCTCGGCGCCACCGTGCAGGTCATTCCGCACGTCACCGACGAGATCAAGAACTTCGTCCTCAACGGCAATGACGACTACGATTTCGTTCTGTGCGAGATCGGTGGCACCGTCGGCGACATCGAGGCGATGCCGTTCCTGGAGGCGATCCGCCAGCTCGGTAACGACCTGCCGCGCAACAACGCCGTCTACGTCCACCTGACCTTGATGCCTTACATTCCGACGGCGGGCGAACTGAAGACCAAGCCGACACAGCATTCGGTCAAGGAGTTGCGCGGCATCGGCATTGCGCCTGATATCCTGCTGGTCCGCGCCGACCGGCCGATCCCCAAGGAAGAGCGCAGAAAACTGTCGCTGTTCTGCAACGTGCGAGAAAGCGCCGTCATCCAGGCGCTCGACGTGCCGCATATCTACGACGTGCCGATGGCCTATCACAATGAAGGGCTGGATTCGGAAGTGCTGGCCGCCTTCGGCATCGATCCGGCGCCGAAGCCGCGCATGGAACGATGGCAAGCGGTGTCCAACCGCATCCACAATCCGGAAGGCGAGGTGACTATCGCCGTCGTCGGCAAATATACCGGCCTCAAGGATGCCTACAAATCGCTGATCGAGGCGCTGTCGCATGGCGGCCTCGCCAACCGGGTCAAGGTCAAGCTCGACTGGATCGAAAGCGAGATATTCGAGAAGGAAGACCCGGCGCCGTGGCTGGAAAAGGTCCATGGCATTCTCGTCCCCGGCGGTTTTGGCGAGCGCGGCTCGGAGGGCAAGATCCTGGCGGCGAAGTTCGCGCGCGAGCGCAAGGTGCCGTATTTCGGCATCTGCTTCGGCATGCAGATGGCCTGCATCGAGGCGGCTCGTTCGCTGGCCGGCGTCGAGCACGCATCATCGACCGAGTTCGGTCCAACCGAGGAGCCGGTCGTCGGCTTGATGACCGAATGGCTGAAGGGCAACATGCTGGAAAAGCGCAGGGAAACCGGCGACCTCGGCGGCACCATGCGGCTCGGTGCCTACCAGGCCGACCTCGCCAAGGGATCGAAGATCGCCGAGATCTATGGCGATACGCAGATTTCCGAACGCCATCGCCACCGCTATGAGGTCAATGTCGACTACAAGGAGCGGCTCGAGGATTGCGGCCTGGTGTTTGCCGGCATGTCGCCGGATGGCGTGCTGCCGGAAACGGTCGAATATCCCGACCATCCCTGGTTCATCGGCGTGCAGTATCATCCCGAGTTGAAAAGCCGGCCGCTCGATCCGCACCCGCTGTTTGCCAGCTTCATCGAGGCGGCGGTAGAGCAGTCGCGGCTGGTCTAGATTAGCCGCCGATGCGAACTTACGTCGCGCTGCTCTACAGCATCATCCTGGGCGAGGGGCGGCGGGTCGTCATGTCCGATCTCAAGGCGATGGCCGAAGGCCTGGGCCTGAACAACCCGCGCACACTGGTGGCGACCGGCAATCTGGTCTTCGAGGCGCAGGAGACAGAACTCGCGGCGTTGGAGCAGCGGCTGGAGGCGGCGTTCGCAAAGACTTTTGGCCGCCATGTCGACATCATCGTGCGCCGCGCCGACGGCTGGCTGAGGCTGGCGGCCGGCAATCCGTTCCCAGCCGAATCGGCTAAAGCCGCGGACCAGGTGGCGGTGCGCGTGATGCGGGCGCCTGTTTCCCCCGATGCGGTCTCTGCGCTGCAGGCCTATATCGGCAGGAATGAAAAGCTGCAGGCGGTCGGCAGCGACATCTGGATCGTCTTTTCGCGCGAGACGCCGAGTTCGCGGCTGCTTGCGGCGGTGAGCCACAAACGCCTCGGCATCGGCACGTCGCGCAACTGGAACACCGTGCGCCGCCTGGCCGAGATGGTCGCAGAATGAACGGGGCGGCTTGCGCCGCCCCGAATCCGTTTAGGCCTTGGCCATCTTGGCCCAGGCGCCGAGTGCCATCGTACGCAGCACGTAATAGATGACGCCGGCAATTGCCACGCCGAAAAACCAGCCATAGACGCCCCACCAGGACGGCAGCAGGCCGGTGAAGTTGGGCAGGATCGACGAGAAGACCGCGCCAATACCGGCGGCGATGAAGGCATTGACATGCCAGCCGCCCTGGAAGCGGAATTCGCCATTCTCCCTGTAGAGCGCCTCGACATCGACCTCGCCCTTCCGGATCAGGTAGTAGTCGACCATCATCACGCCGAAGATCGGCCCCATCGTCGCGCCAATGATGTTGACGAAGGAGGCGGCACTGCCTTCCCAGGGCGCGAAGGGATAGAGCACCAGCGCGATCAGCGCCGCGATGTAGCCGCCCTTCTTGAAGTCGATCTGACGTGGAAAGACGTTGGAGAAGTCGAAGGCCGGCGACACGAAGTTTGCCACCACATTGATGCCAAGCGTCGCTACGGCAAAGGTCAGGGCCGCGAGCGCCGCCAGGAACCAGCTGTCGAATTTCGCCGAGATCTGGTCAGGATGCAGCAGCACCTCGCCATAGACGTCGAAGGCGGCGATCGTGGTGACGCCGGCGACCAGCGAGAACAGGATGAGATTGACCGGCAGGCCCCAGATGTTGCCCTTGCGCAGCGATGCCTTGTCCGGCGCATAACGGGCGAAATCGCAGAAGTTGAGGTAGAGCGCTGAGAAATAGGTCACCCAGATCGCCGCTACAGCAAACAGCGAGGTCCAGGAGCCCGGCGTGCCCGGCACGCCCGCGTCCTTGGTCTTTTCCAGCAGCACATCCATCGGGATGTCGCTGGTGAAGGCGAAGGTGCCTGCCTTGATGCAAAGATAGATCGCCAGGATCAGCATCATCACCCACACCGCCGGTCCGGCCCAATCCTGGAAGCGGCGCACCGTTTCCATGCCCCTCTGGATGATCAGGAGCTGCAGCGCCCAGATGACGGCGAAGCAGATCACCTCGAGCCCGGAGTGGCCGAGGAAATGTGTGCTCTGGTTGAAGTCGGCGAACCATTGCGAGCGGATCAGCAGGGCTACGATCGCGCCGGAGGCCGCCGCCGTCTGCGCGCCGTACCAGAAGCAGGCGACGATGGCACGCACCAGCGCCGGTATGTTGGCGCCCCAGATGCCGAAGGAGGCGCGCGCCAGGACCGGGTAGGGCACCCCGGTCTTCACGCCGGCATAGCCGACCATGTTCATCAACGCATAGATGATCAGCGAACCGATACCGATGGCGATGATGAAGTTGACGAAGCCGCCGCAGAACAGGAACAGGCTGGCAGCGAGATAGTAGCCCCACAGGCTGTGGACGTCCGACGTCCAGACGTTGAAGATCGAGAACGGTCCCCAGTTTCGAACCTTCGCCGGAGCGAGATCCTCATTGTACAGGTCCGGTGATGCGCCTTGTATGGTCATAGAGATGTCCTCCCCTTGTTACCGCACGCGCCTCCACGCGTGGCACGCAGGTTAAGCCTGACGCAGGGGAACGGGCAAGCAGACGATTTGCCGGCTTTGGGCTTAAAGATATTCAATGAGAAACGCGCTTATCGACCGGACGCTGCCGTGGCTGCGATATTGAGCTTCGCCCTTGATTCGGTCTCTGCCTTGTTGTCGGCCGGTCGGGCACCGGAGACCGGCGAGACTTCGAAATTGGCCCCGAGCCAGGCTATTGCGCCGGTCACGCCATCGAGGACATAGGTTGCGGCCGTCGGTCCGTTCGGCTTCACTCGGATCGAGATGCCGCCAATTTCGTTGATGGCCTCGAAACCGTGTTCGTCCGATGTGTCGTCTCCGAGGAATATCGGCCGCCGGCCGACAAAGGGCGGAATGTCCATGAAACGCCGGATGGCAGCACCTTTGACGGCTTCCAGAGGCATGAGCTCGACGCCGGCGTTTCCGGGAAGCACCCGATAACCGTTCGGAAGCCGGGCCAATGCCTGTTCGACCAACTGGATTGCCGGCGCAAGCAGTTGCGGCGCTGCTCTTGTATGGACGGCAAGGACCGGACCCTTGCGCTCGACATAGACCTTGCCGCTGCCCAGTTCGGCCTCGATCTCGTCGGCAAGGGCGGCGATGTCGGCAGGCGCGTCGGCGGCATCGATCGGACCCGTCGGCGTCAGCCGGTGCTCCAGCCCATAGAGGCCGGCGATCCTCAGCTTCAGCGGGTGGAACAGCTTGTCCACAGCGGGGATCGAGCGGCCGGTGATGAAGGCGACCGCACCATCCAGCCGCTGCTCGATGCGCCCAAGCAGATTGCGCAATTCCTCGCCGACCGACACCGCGTCGGGATGGGCAGCGTGTTCCAGCAGGGTTCCGTCGATGTCGAGGAAGAGCGCCCATTGCCCTTCCGGCAGGTACGGCGCCGGCGGTTGTTCAAAGCTTTTCACGACGCTGCCTTCCGTGCCCGCTCGAACATCGAGATGACGTTGTTGGTGTTCGACGGCGGGCGCTCGCCAGTTCCGGTCACCCTGTCGAGATCGCCGCGTTTGCGCAGGCGCGCGGCATCCAGCAGCATGCTGCCGGCCCAGCGGTAGACATTATTGTCGCGGACCATCTCGCGCATCGGCCGCAAACGCTCGCGCTGCTCTTCCGGCGTCATCGTCAGCGCCTGCAACAGCGCCTCGCTCATCATGGCTGCATCGTAGGGGTTGACGATCAGTGCCTCCAGCAATTCGCGCGAGGCGCCGGCGAAGGTGCTGAGCAAAAGCACGCCCTGTTCGTCGTCGCGCGCCGCGACGAATTCCTTGGCGACAAGGTTCATGCCGTCATGCAGGCTGGTGACCATGCAGATGTCGGCGGCGCGATAGACCTCGTAGACCTGCTCCTGCCGATGATGTTCGGCGACCATCAGGATAGGGCTGTATGTCTCGCTGCCATAGCGCCGGTTGAGCTCCTCGGCACAGCGGCGGCATTCGTCATGGAGTTGCTGGTAGGCCGGCAATGTCCCCCGGCTCGGCGCCGCGATCTGCAGGAAAACCACCTTGCCTATCCATTCGGGATATCTGGTGAACAATTCGTCCAAGGCATGGAAGCGATCGAGAATGCCTTTCGTGTAGTCGAGGCGCTCGACGCCAACGCATAGTTTGGTCTCCGCAGACAGGCCGAATCTGTCACGGACGCGGGCGCGGCACTCCTCGACAGACGGCAAACTTGCCAGCAATTGGGCCGGCCATTCTATGGAAATGGGATAGGCGTGGACCAACGTGGTCTGTCCGCCATAGGAGATCGCCGCGTCGGCCCGTTCTATGCGGCTCTCCAGAAAGCGGTCGACACTTTCGGTGAAGTTGTTGGCATGGAACTGGGTATGAAAGCCGATGATCGAACTGCCGAGCAATCCCTCCAGGATCCGCTCACGCCAAGGACAGATACTGAACACTTCCGAATTGGGCCACGGGATGTGCCAGAAGGTGATGATGATGGCGTCCGGCAGGCGCTGACGGATCATGCGCGGCAGCAGCGCGAAGTGGTAGTCCTGCACCAGCACGATCGGCCGCTCGTTGCGTGCTTCGGCAACCACCGTATCGGCGAACTTGCGGTTGACGACCTCGTAGGCGTCCCAGTCCGAGGCGCGAAAGATCGGGCGGGTGAAGGCGATATGGCAAAGCGGCCATAGGCCCTCATTGGCGAAGCCCAGATAATAGCCCTGATATTCCTCCTCCGTCAGCCAGACCCTGCGCAGCGTGTAGGACGGATTGCCTGGCGGCACCTGCACCCGGTCGTCCTTGTCGACCGTGAGACGGTCTGCCGTTCCGCCGCCATAGGCGATCCAGGTTCCGGCACAGGCGCGAGTGATGGGCTCGAGTGCCGAAACCAGCCCGCTGGCCGGCACCAGAAGTTGGACCCCGTCATCCTTGATGTTGTGGATGTAAGGTTCGCGGTTGGACACGACGATGACCTGTGCGTCCGGCAGGTCGTCGGCCAGGATCTTACGCAATGTGTCGGGCGACCATGTGACCAGCGCCGCGTCGGCCGACTGGCCGTTCTTTTCGAACTCGCGCAGCACCTTGCGTGCCGCTTCCGATGCGACATCCTCGCTCGGCGTGTATGCGGCCGCCGTTGCGCGGCCGCGGCGCTGGCGGGATATCGATAGGAGAATGGCAAAAGCGGAAAAGCCAAAACTTGCAATTAGCAAAACCCAGAGCAAGTCTACAGTATAATCTGACATGGAATGTGATCTCGCCTCCGGCCGCCGATAGCCGTTTTTATTGGTTTTTCTGGTTCGCTGCCGTGCGAAAACAACAGCGTTCCCACGCCGCCCATTTTTGCAACGCACAAAGAGGCTATCGGTTCCGGACGATTGCGGTGCCGCGCGTCGTTTTCGATGCGCCGCAGCGAGGCGGCGTCAGGTGCGCACGATGAGCGGTACCATCCCCTCATACCGATCGGCGAGAAAGGCGACGACCCGATCGCCGACACGCTGGAATGTGAGGTCGACCACCACCGAGCCGACACCCAGATGCCGCAGTGTCAGCGTGTCGATGCCGATCGGCAGCCTCGGGCGGGTGACCCGGATTTCACCGTCCCAGCCATCGATTTCCAGGCCAAGGCAGGCCTGCATCAACATGAAGGCCGATCCCGCCGACCAGGCCTGCGGCAGGCACGCGACGGGATAGGCGATCGGCGCTTCGCCCGGCGACCTGGTAAAGCCGCAGAACAGTTCCGGCAGCCGCATGTTGAAATGGACAGCCGACTCGAACGTGCCGCTCATCAGCCGCACCACGCTGTCGCGTACGCCATAACGTGCCAGGCCGGCACCGCACATGGCAGTGTCGTGCGGCCAGATCGAACCGTTGTGGTAAGACATGGGATTGAAGAATATCGCATCGTCGGCCAGCGTCCTGACGCCCCAACCCGAGTGGAACGACGCCGAGAGCAGCTGATCGGCGACCAACTGCGCCCGTTCCGGCTCGGGCAGCCCGACATAGAGGAGATGGCCGGCATTCGACGTCCGTACCTTGCAGACCTCGCCGGCACCGTCGATCGCCATGGCGTAGAAATTGAGATCGTCCATCCAGAAATGGCGTTCGACCGCGGTGCGCATGGTTTCGGCGCGTTCGTCCCAATGATCGGCCTTGTCGTCCTCGCCACGGCGGCGGGCGAGCGCTGCCAGACCACGGAACGCAGCAAAGACATAGCCTTGCACCTCCACCAGGGCGATCGGCCCCTTGGGCATGCGACCGTCGGCATGGAAGACCGAATCGAAGCTGTCTTTCCAGCCCTGGTTGGCGAGGCCGGACTCGGCGCCGCGCTGATAGGTAACGAAGCCGGTCGCGCGGCTTATCTCTTCGGTCCATTCGGCCGCAGCACAGAGCGATGGCCACAGGCTGTCGAGGAACGCCATGTCGCCGGTACGATCCGCATAGGCACAAGCGAGATGAATGTAGAGCGGCGTGGTGTCGACACCGCCGTAATAGCGGCCAAACGGGAGCTCCCGCAGTGCCGCCATCTCGCCCTTGCGGGTCTCGTGCATGATCTTGCCCGGCTGTGAATCGCTGAACGGCGACGTTTCGGTTGCCTGATGCTGGGCGAGAAAGGCGAGCACGCCACGCGCCAGCCCGGGATTCAACCACAGCATCTGCAGTGCGGAGATCACCCCGTCGCGGCCAAACGCCGTCGAGAACCAGGGTATGCCGGCATAGGGGTAAGGTCCGGTTGCAAGCTCGGTGGTCAGCAACGCCACGTCCGCGCGCGCGCGCTCGATCCAGTCGTTGAAGACGCGGCCAGAGCTGTGCACCGTCGCGCCGTGGCGGCGTTTGGCGCGCATGCCGAAGCGAGCGCGGGCGGCGGCAGCCCGAAAACGGTCGCGGTCGGGTGTCTCCGCCACTTCCGGGCCGACTTCGATATAGAGGACCTCGCTGCTGCGCTTAGTCACCGCAATCAGGAAATCCGCACGGTTGGTGGTCAAATTGTCCGGGGCTTGCGAGAACGAGATCGCCGACAGGCGCACAAGCTGGTCCAGCCCGTCATATCGAAGCACCACGGACGTCGGACTGGTCTCGGCGGCATGGGCTATCCCGCGCTTGGGCCGGGTCGAGCCGCGCACCTCGAACATGTCACGGAAATCTGCTGCGAAATGCAAGGAAACCCGAATGGCCGACGATTCCTGGCTGTAGTTGGAAAGGGTGATGCGCTCGAACAGCCGGTCCTGCCAAAGCAGCCTGACGCGTTCTATGTGGATCGCGCCCTGCGGAATATCCCGGCCACCGACACTCTGAATCGGCAGATTGGTCAGGTTCGAGGTGAAAAGCACATTGTCCTGGCTGAGCGATGCGCCGAGCAGCGACATTTGCCGGCCACCGACCGTCAACCGAAATTCCGAAAGCACACGCGTGTCGTCTCGGAAAAAGCCGTCGCCGGCGCCGCGGATGTCGCCATAGGCGTCGGCCACCGCGAAGCAGTCGCCTTGCTTGAGGGCGAACAGCCGGTGCGGCTCCCGAGGCGCGACCTCGTCGAGAGAGGCAAGGGCTACGGCGGGATCAAGCTTACGCTCGTCGAGTTGATTCATTCGTCACAAACTCTGTCGTTTCGTTCTCAACTTCCACAATGACGCCGATCAGGACGCTCTCGCTTCACCGGGAGCGCCGATCAGGCGCGCATAGGCTGCCACATAGTCGTGGGCCATTCTCGTGGCAGAAAAACGGTTCTCGAATACGGCTCTCACCTGACGCCTGTCGAGGCGTAGCAATTCCGGTATCGAGGCGACCGCAGCGTCGACTGTATCGACAAGGAAACCGGTCACGCCGTGGTCGATGATCTCCGGCAGGGCACCGCAATTCCAGGCGATTACCGGCGTGCCGCAGGCCATCGCCTCTATCGCGGCAAGGCCGAACGGCTCCGGCCAATCGATCGGAAACAGCAGGCCGGCCGCCTTGCCGAGGAATTCCGCCTTTCCGTCCTCTTCGATCTCACCGATATAGTCGACACGGTCGCCGTCGATCAGCGGCTCGACAGTGTCGTGGAAAAACGCGCGGTCGTCATCGCCGATCTTTGCGGCAAGCTTCAGTTTCAGCCCGGAGCGCAAGGCGATCTCGATGGCACGATCGGGGCGCTTGTCGCGCGACAGCCGGCCCAGGAACGCCAGATACGGCTCGTCCGCATCCGTCTCGAAAGTCGGCTCGTAGATATCGATCGGCAGCCCGTGATGGATGGTCGCCAGCCAATTGGCCTTGGCGAGCCCGGCTCTCTGGCTGCGGGAAATCGAGATCATCGGAAAGCGCGGAAAACGTTCGTAGGCCGGCGCCAGATCGACATAGTCGAGCCTGCCATGCGGTGTTGTCACCGTCCGGTCGGGCATGTGTTCGAAGAAAGGAAAATGCAGGAAGTGGCTGAGATGGAAGTGGATGACGTCGAACTGCTGCGCACGGTTCCTCACCTCGGCAAGCATAGAGAGATGTGCCGCGGTTTCGGATTTGTGGGGGCGCGGATCGAGACGCAGCGCACGCTCGCGACACGCCACCAATTTCGCCGACGTTTTGGTATCGCCGCTGGCGAACAGGGTCACGTCATGGCCAAGCTCGACCAATCCTTCGGTCAGATAGGAGACGATGCGCTCCGTCCCTCCATAGAACCGGGGTGGCACGGATTCATGGAGCGGCGCCACATGGGCTATTCTCATGTTTTGGCATTTCCCTCAAAAAGACTGCTCGTGGGATCGAAATGCATCAGTCGCGCTAACGTTCCCGTACAACGGCAAGATGTCGCGCAATTGGGACTGCCGGAGCTTGCCGTCCAGCCAACATTTTTCATGGCAAGCCTCTTTTGCCGGGAACCAAAGGGCCAGTTCGCGAGTTTAGTGGGGTTCGATCGTACGCATCCGGTCGACGGGGAGGAAACGATGGACCGCTTGCAATTCTTTTCGCCCGTGCGGATTTTGCGCGGACAGGGACAGCCTGTGGAGGAGATCGACAGCGTTGCCGAAGCGATGGCATTCCTGCGAAAATGGCCGGCCGGGCGGCGCGGGCCGGTTTACCAATGTGCGGTGAATTGCTGTGCTGCGGCCATGGCCGGCCGGATGTCGGCCGAGGAAGCGAGAAAGGCTTTTGCCGGCTTCGCCCGGATCACCCGCCTGCTCGAGGGCGATCGGCCGTTGCCGGTGAGCGGCGAGGATCGGCATCGCGCGGATGCGCTGCGACGATAGCGCCAGCTGTCGCTAACCCTCAAAACAAGATATCATTCAGCCGGAACGCCCGATCGGCGACCGACTCGCTTTCGCGAACAGTCGTTTGAACTGGGCTACAGCACCGTTCTCGGCGATGTAATCGCAATAGGCGGCGTAATCGGGGTCGCGTGACAGATGGCGTTCCTCGCGGTTGGTGAGATTGGAAAATCTCAGGCCAAAGCTCACGGTGGACCAGACAAAAATCAAGACGCAGAAGACGATCGCCGATCCCCAGAAAACCTGGAGCGCCGGTGTGGGCATCACCGCCGTCCAGTTGGCGCCCGTTTCGTAATTCAGGTAGGCACGGGTGGCGGCATTCATGGGTTCATAACAGGCAAGACAAACCAGCCAGCCGAACACAGTGGGCTCGACGGTGCGGATATGGTTGTCGAGGACGCGCAGCGTGAAAATGTAGCCGACGACCGCGACAAGGACATCCACCATGAACAGGAGATCGATTGCAAAAGCGTGCCAGCGCATGATGTCGAATTGATACGGTTGTTCCAGTCCGGCCAGGATCGAACCTAGCGCGGAGCACAGATAGACGAACATCAGCGGCAGGAAGAAGCCTTTGACGATCCAGCCCCGCACATGCTGGCGTATCTGCTCAGTCCTTTGCGGCACGGCGCCGCCGAGGACGAATGCACCGATTTCGGCATATGAATCTTCCGGATCGGTTTGCCGGCGATCGACATAAGCAACATAAAACGGCGCGGTGACGAGCAGCGCCGGCAAGGTGTCGTAGAGAGCTGCCCAGTAGGGGGCGTAAAACTCACGCCGGTATTCCGGCAATATCCAGTAGACTGCGGCAATCGTCGTGAGCGTGACGATGAAGCCGATGAGTTTGCGCATGACGCGCTCGACTTCAAGCGCTCGCATCGGCTTTGCCTGCAATCCCGTTGAACGCCTTCGAAACGTCTGGAAATAGGCCGTGTCGACCGCGATCATCGCTGCCGCGGTAGCTGCAATGACAGTCATGGCCTGCAAATGCACAGGCCAGCTTTTGTCGACGAGCACCCCGACGGCCAGCGCAAGACCAAGCAGTCCTGCAAGGCCGGTGAGGGGCGCGGTCGCGGATTTCGGTTGGAGCGTCAAGCTACTACTCCCGTTGTCGTGAGGGTTTGATCGTCGTGGGCGGCCGGCACGGGTCACGTGGTCTGCCCACCCGCCGCCGCTGGAGCCACTTGAGCAGCTGCTACACTCCACCGCTGCCGTTGGATCCGCCGCTGCTTGTTCCGTCATTGCCGCCGCTTGAACCACTGCTGCCACTCGAACCGCTGCTGCCGCTTGAACCACTGGTGCCGCTCGAGCCGCTGGTGCCGCTCGAGCCGCTGCTGCCACTCGAACCACTGCTGCCACTCGAACCACTGCTGCCACTCGAACCACTGCTGCCGCTTGAGCTGCTGGTGCCGCTCGAACCACTGCTGCCGCTTGAGCTGCTGGTGCCGCTCGAACCACTACTGCCGCCTGAACTGCTGGTGCCGCTCGAACCGCCGATGGGCCCCTTGTTGGCGTTGCGCGGGGAGGGATAGTTGTTAGCGCCCTCGCTTACATTTTCGCAGGTGCACTTGCGCTGATATTTGGTGCCGAAAGCACTGCGTTCATTGCTCGCCTTCTGGCAGACCACCCTATGGCAAATCAAAGTCGCTTCGGTTGTCTCGGGGGTAAGGCCTGTGATGACTATTGCGGTTGTCGTGGCCGCCATGCCCATGATTGTGAACCGGAGTAAATTCCGAAAATTTTGCATAGATACCTCGCTTTCTGACGCCTCGCTTCTCGGGCTTTCGCCCAAGCTTCCTCATTGTCGAGCGGGTGTTTGCAACAAGGCCGCATACGGATCGCTTACGCCTCAGCGGTCGGGCTCAGGGCGGCGTAAAAACGTTGGACAAAGCGCAGACAATGGTGCCGCATTGCGGTATTTCGATCAGAAAAAGACCAAAGATGCGCTTTTCGGGGGAAACAGATAATGTCGAAACGGCTTAGACTGGTGTTGGGAACGGCCGGCGCAATTGCCGTCGCCATCGTCTGGGGGATCATCGCCACGTCGATGGGGCTGCCATCGATCCTGATAACCGTAGGAGCGGTCGCGATCGGCGCCGGCATCTACAGCTATCAAAGCCGGAGCTGATCCGGCATCCGGCGACGGCGGCTTAGCCCAAAAAATCCCACAGTCCCGGACTGCCCGCGGCAATGTTCAGTGTACGAAAATTACCAACGGCAGCGTCCTGTGGAACGTGTGGCCTCTCGAAGCTATTGTGGTGGCGGTCCGAGACACCCCCGCCTCGGGCCGTTGGCTCACCCAGCCGAGTGGTCCGCTGCTACCCAATCGCGGCGGACCGTTCACCCGCAAGACGGACCCCGGAAGACGGACATTGTGCCGAATCGAGGGAGAACCATGGTCGTTGACGAGATTGCAGCGCGGCGCCTGAAAATTCTGATCGAGCAATATATCGAGACCAGGAAGAGGCGCCACGATGAGGTTTCTACCGCAGCGGCTGAGATCGCCATCAGGGCTGTCATGCCGAATTGCCCGGTCTCCGGAAAAGCCTTGGACGACATGATTGCGGCATGTGCGTTCGAACATGGGCTGGGGGTGCTGTTCGATCGACCTGACGCATGAAGGCTAAAATTAGATAAACCGACCAACCGGAACCGGCATGCCGAGATATTTTTTTCACTTCCGAAACAATGACGGCCGCTTGACGGAAGATTTCGAGGGTCAGGAGTTGGACGGTTTGTCCGCGGCTCAGGATAACGCCATGGCTTCGGCCAAGGAAATTCTGGCCGAGGGCCTGCTCAGCGGCAGCCCGGTCCTGACAGGTCTTTCCTTCGAAATCTGCGACGAGAACCGGAAGCTGCTATTCCGATTTCCCTTCTCGGAAGCTGCCGAAAAGGCTGGCACTCGACCGTGATTGGCCAAAGGCCCGCAATGCGGGCGAGCTTTGTCGAGCCTGGCTGAAAAACCGCATGTCGCGGCAAGGCGGTCGTTGGCGCAAATCAGCACCATAAGCAAATTAGTAGCATAGCTGCCGGCACAAAGCAAGAACAAACATGGCTTGCCTTGCCGACAGGGGAACTATTTATGCTCCCGTTTGTCGGCCCAGGGCTACCGTAGCGTTCCAGGATCTCGAGGGCAGGGGACTGACCAAGGCGAGCGCGGCGAGACTGATCCGCGATCGCGACGGCCTGATCTCCCTGGTCGCCGAGTTGGGCTCTCTGACGCTCCAGGCGCGACGAGGGCGCCTGACACTTTCGACGCACATCTGCTGCGGGCATTGCCCTGCTGTGCGCAAATATGTGATGAGGAGGTGCCGCGCCATCGTTGCGGCGCGCAGATTAAGCCGGGCAGTGTGCTAACTTCCGCTGGCAATCGACCAATTTCCGGACCGGCCTGGTACGTGACCGTGATCTTGAGTCGCAGTGCATGGGAGTTCCATTCCCGATCTTGGCTTATTACGTGCACCGGAAGCGCTTCGTTGCGGGATAAGGCCATGTCCTTCAGTCGGAACTCGACGTCATTTCGCGTCTGATGACGGCAGAGTTTCTCTCTGCCGTCATCAGAACACATACCGAATGCTGGAGGATACAGGTGAAATTGAGAGACGCGGCACTTGCTGTTTTTTCAAACAAACGCCGAGGCGTGGCTTGGTATAAGATCGCACAGAAGAAGGCGGACAGATACGGCTTCTATGTCTATTCCAGCCATATGGTCTGGAAGGACCAGCCATTTTTCCGCAAGGCACTGCAGCGGGTCAAAAACATCCGCGGGATTCCAGATCCGCGAGCTTTTGTCCTGCAAAGCTGCCTACGATCGATCGAGCGGATCGACGGCGATGTGGCCGAATGCGGCGTAAGGCAAGGCCGGTCGACGATATTCATGCTGATGAGCGATCTTCGGCCACGGCACTATCACCTTTTCGACTCGTTCGCCGGCCTCTCGGAACCGACCGCAGAGGATCGCAAGCGAAACGGCCAAACGCCGTGGAAGTCCGGCGATCTCAGCACTGACGAGAGGGTAGCCAGAGAGAATATTTCGGACTTCGGCAACACAACTTTTCATGTGGGATGGATACCGGAAACTTTTCCCAGCGTAGCCGACCGGCGTTTCGCCCTGGTCCATATTGACGTCGATCTATACGAGCCGACGCGTGACGCGCTTGCCTTCTTCTACGATCGGGTGTGCGCACATGGCATCATCATATGCGATGACTACGGCTCCGCGCTCTGTCCTGGAGCCCGAAAGGCCTTTGACCAATTCTTCGAAAACCGCCCGGAAGGCATTATCGAACTTCCAACGGGGCAGGCGATTGTCATAAAGGCAGGCTAGTCCTGAATGGTTGCGGCGGCTCTCCATCGGATGAAGCGAGGACGTCGCCGAAAGCCATGATGGAAATCGGCAGGGCACGGGTATCAATTCTCGCTTGATGGCACCTGAGACGGAGCAAAATAGGCATTGAAGAACTGCTCAACGATCTCGTCGACGACTGAGTTCTTTACGTGCCGCAAGTCCTCTCTGTAGCTACGAGCAAGGCCCCCATAGGTGACAAGCTCGAACGAGGGAAGATAATGGACATTGTCCCGTTCCCGGCAGACTTGACCAAGCACGGCGCGAAGAACGGACTTGCCTTCAGTGCTCGCGGTGACGACATCCGCGTCCTGAAATGTGCGCGCCAATGCAACCGGTGAGACCGTGAGAATTATCGGCGCATCGGGTTTGCGTTCACGGACCATGTCCACGGCAGCCATCACGTTGGCGTAGTTTTCCTGAAAGCTGCTGACGTGAAGCGTTGTTTCCTGCATTCCGCCGCCGCCGAGATAGAGCGGCTTCTGCGCTGCTGCTTTGCCACTGGCCTTGTTGATGAAGACCTCGGTCATTCCAAAGGTGAATATGAATGCCGTGGCGGCATCGAAGCCAGCCCGCATCTCCCGGTTTACGCTCCCGATCACCTCTTTGAGAACTTCCGGAGATTTGGCGAAAATACCGCGCCGATACGGGTCCTGAAAGCTGGCCGAGCCCCAAGGGACGCGTTTCTTGACCTGCCACCAGTCGTCGTCTGCCTGATCCCACACGCCAAGCATTTGCTCGAGCTGGAGGCGAACAGTGAAAGTGTTGTAGAAGTTCATATGTTCCTGCCGAGGCAGCTCATCTACAATGGCCTCCGCGGGGTCGAAGCTGATATTTCCGTAGGACGGGACGCATGCGATGCGTCTGTTTGTCAACGCGCGTCGAATTTCCTGCGCAAAGCAACTCCCCATCGTGAAGAATATATCGTCAGAAGTTAATACGGGGTTTTTGCGTATAGTAATGGCGCCAGAGCTTACAAAGTCGCCATACTTCGCGTTCAATTTATCCGACGCCGTCAGACGGACGGGTTTGGCGTATCCGAGTCGATTGCGTATCCGAAGGTACCTTCGTTTAACTCGCTCCAGAAATGGCACAGTCGCTCCATAGTGGTCACAGCTGGCCCCAACCGCAATGCCGGACATGTAGTCCGCTTCGCGGCTAGCTGCAATCAGAAGGATTCAAGATTGACTATTCGAACGACGTCAGACCTCAGATGCGGTTCTTTTGGCGCATGTTGTCGCGGCGCAGTCTGGTCCCGCTTCACGCTTCATTGAGGCGTCTGTCGGGCTGTCCGCTGACCCCGACAGTTGTGCAGAAATCGCCTTTGGTGGATCGGCAACGCAACATGAGCCGCGCCCTTGGGACCGGGGGATCTCTCTCGCGCACGTCTGGCGTAACCCAAGCCAGACCGAGGGATTAGGGCCTACCAGAGAGGGTAATTGTCCTCCGGCTCAGCTTCCTCGTCAGCTTTTCCTCGTTTTTTTATGACCATCCGCACCAATGCTATTGCGGCTACAACCAGCAAAGCAGCGGATGTCCAAAAAAATATACTATTCATGGAAAACATTCATAGTTTTTCTCTCGTATACGTCAGTATATTAGAGGTTTCTCTTTGGAAAAGTTCAGAAGACCCTGTTCCATAATCGCGTTGGCAACAATCCTGGCAGCGGAATCCGCTCCCTTCTCGGTGAAATGCACCTCGTCGTAATAATTTCTATCCAAAGTCTCGCTGCGTTGGCAAAGGTAAGGCAACGATCCATGGAGATCAACGACCGAGGCGCCGGTTCGCTTGGCTATGTCTTCCACAATGCGTCTGTGTTCCCAAACCGCGTTTGCAGCGGGATCGTTTGGGTCTTCCTGCCGATAATTGGGGTTTACGAAGAGAACCGAGGCTCCGGCTGCCTTTGCGAGGACGACCAGTGCACTAAAGTTCGCACGAAACGCGTCTGGTGGATTGTGCGCAATGTGCTTCGAATTTCGACGTCCATCGCCTCGACGTCGAACAATGTTCCCGACATACGCGGTCGCCAGATTTTGCCGTCTTTTGAACCAACCCGAAAGCCCGCCACCTGACGGTGGCTCGAACCAGGAGCAGGAATACTGGTTGTAGTCTCGAGACAGTCCGTCCAGTCGGCGAGGATGAACATCATTGTGGGTATAGTAGTATACGATAAGATTAGGTGACAATGGTGCTACGTGGAAAAGAAGTCTCAAAACGTTCTCGACCGAGGTATATCCGCCAACTCCTGCGTTGACGATGTCAATTTCGACTCCCGGTTTCAGATCCCTCAGGTATTCGCCCAGCCGGTGCGGATAAGTACGGCTATCGTCTTCTATTCCGGTACAATAAGTAGACGATTCTCCCATACAGACAACTCTTAGACATTGCTCCGGCTTCGGCATGGCGGTTTCCGGGCCCCGGAAGCCCAGGCTATTGTGTCTCGATCTGCCGTTGCCCGAGTGCCACACAGGATTCAGCTCATATAAGGTATAGGGGTTTGGCCGAACCAAAGGTGTCGGGCAACCAGCCCATTTGGCAATCAAGCCTGGGAAACCGATCTGGAGCAGCGCCCTATCGCCTAGAAGCATAATGAGGCCTTTGCGCAAAGTGCGCCGCGCTCTCCAAAGTTGCTTTTTAACCACGTTCATCTCGACACCATGTAGCAACGCCTTTCGTGCGCGTGCTCAATCGGGCTCAAACTCACCGCGGTAGTCCATTGCGAGGGCGGAATCCTGCTTCGGCTTATGGAGAACGCAGTTACCAGCCACCAGCACGTCCAGATCCGTTCCCATGAAGCAGCGAAAAGCATCCGTCGGGGAACATACGATCGGCTCGCTGCGCACATTGAAACTGGTGTTCACCAAGACAGGACAGCCGGTAAGCGCTTCAAACCGGGTGATCAACGCGTGGTATAGCGGGTTGGTCTCGACGTGCACCGTCTGAATCCTGGCCGAATAGTCGACATGCGTGACGGCAGGAATCTCGGACCGACGGACGTTCAGCTTGTCTATTCCGAACATAGCGGCCTCGGATGCAGTCATCGCGCGGTGACGGCTCTGCTTAACCGGAGCAACGAGGAGCATATAAGGCGATTCACCCTCCAGATCGAACCAGTCCGACACATGTGCCGACAGGACTGAGGGGGCGAACGGACGAAAACTCTCGCGAAACTTGACCTTGAGATTGAGCGTCTTCTGCATATGGTCCGACCGCGGATCTGCAAGGATGGATCTGTTGCCAAGCGCCCGTGGTCCGAATTCCATCCTGCCCTGGAACCACCCCACCGCCTTGCCGTCGGCCAGCGCCGCAGCCGTGGCATCGATCAGTTGGTCGGTTGGCATGACTTCGAAAACGGCTTTGGCTCGGCTGAGTTGCGCTTCGATCTCGCTCTGACCGAATTCCGGACCGAGATAACTCCCTTTCATGGAATCTTGCTTGGCTATAACCCGCTCACCGCCGAGTTTAAGATGCCAGGCGGCGAGTGCGGCCCCAAGCGAGCCTCCGGCATCGCCGGCTGCGGGCTGAACCCAGATTCTCTTGAAGGCACCATCTCTGAGCACTTTGCCGTTCGCCACGCAGTTAAGCGCCACACCGCCGGCCATGCACAGATTGGGAATTGCAAAATCTCGTGCCAAGCTGCGAGTCAGCCGAAGAACGATCTCATCGGCGACGGCCTGGATGGACGCGGCAACGTCCATATGAAAATCAGTTAACGGATCGGTATCAGGGCGCCTTACCGGCTGTCCGAAGAGGCTGGCGAACCGTGCGTTCGTCATTTTCAGTCCAGTGGCATACGCGAAATAGCTTTGGTCGAGACGGAAGGTTCCGTCCTCCTTCAGGTCGACCAGCTTTTCCAGGATCAGCGATTTGAACCGAGGCACACCATAGGGGGCCAGCCCCATCACCTTGTATTCGCCACTGTTTATCTTGAAGCCGAGATAATAACAGAACGCCGCGTATAGAAGCCCGAGCGAATGCGGAAACCGCAATTCCCGCACGACATCGAGAGTTGCGCCTCTGCCGATCGCAACTGTCGTGGTTGCTTTCTCGCCAACGCCGTCGAGAGTCAAAACCACAGCTTCATTAAAGGGCGACGGGAAAAACGCGCTGGCCGCGTGGCTTACGTGGTGTTCGGAAAAGAGGATCCGGGATGGATCCTTGAAGCCGCGGTCAATTCTGCGGAGTTCGTCGAAAATGATCCTCTTCTGAAATAATTTTCCCGTCAGCCAAGCGGGCATCGCCTTTCGGAATGAATCGAATCCGCTAGGAGCGGCGTCGAGATAGGTTTCAAGCAGACGCGAAAATTTTAGCAGCGGCTTTTCATAGAATACGACGTAGTCCACATCCTTCAGCAAGACACCGCCGGTCTGCAAAACGGACCGAATGGCGTTTGAGGGGAAGTGTTCGTCGGCTTTTCGACGGGTGAACCGCTCCTCTTGGGCCGCCGAAATGATGGCGCCGTCGACGACGAGGGAGGCCGCGCTGTCGTGGTAGAAAGCCGATATGCCCAATATATTGGTCATAATATTGTCTTCAAAACTGATTGGTCATCGAGTTCAAATCGTTCTTGGTTCTTCGTTCAATCCAAAATGTATCATTGGAATGCGTTCTTTGGAGCCGTCGGCAGATCACTCTGACCAACCGGCGCGCAAATCCGACGGGAAATACCACCCCAAAGAACGTCGATGCACAGACCAAGTCGGAAAACCAACCATTGGTCGCAGCCCTCTTGGAGGGCACGTTGTGAATGTCAGACACTATTTTCGCCCACCACGAGAATGCACCCAAGCTATTGGTAAACGATTGAGCCGAAGGAACAAAGCTTGTCAAGGACGCGGCGTATCACCGAGCCGATTGAGCCCGTGCGGCAGCCTTGACCGTCGCCATTCAATGAGTCGGGTTCGGCATTGACTGCGGCTCCGAACGAAGCCACAGACATGGAATAGGATATGAACTATCGCGGATGCTCAAACGGCGTCCCGAAATCGTGCGGGTCGGCAGAGAGCAGAAGCCCTCCGGTACCAACGCACATCGCATCGGGAAATGGAATGAGCGCAAAGAGACGAATTTCGGCGGTGCTGGCATACCCGCTGGTTAAGCGTCTGATCATCGAGAACCTGCCGCCGCACAAAACGCTGTATCTCGCCGGTTTGCTGTGTTCGATCGCCGTTGCGGCGACGACCGCCGCGTCGGCTTGGATCATGAGCACCATGGTCAATAGCATCTATGTGGAACGCAACGCTGCCGCCGCATGGGGTATCAGCGCCGTAATCATCGGCATTTTCCTGGTTAAGGGCATAGCCGCCTATTGCCAGACCATCACGACGGGGAAGATTCGCCGGGCTATCGTCTCGGACCTGCAAAACCGCCAGTTTTCCCGAATGGTGCGTTTCGACATCGGTCGTTTCGCCAATCAGCATCCGGCGAAATTCGTCTCCAAGATCATGTTCAACGCGCGCGCCGGGTCATCCGTTATTCTCACGCTCACGAGCAGCACCGTCTCCGATGTGCTGACGCTGATTGGCCTGGCAAGCGTCATGGTCAAGCAGGATCCGATGATGTCGCTGATATCCGTGGCGGTTCTGCCGCTGCTGTTCCTGTCGGTGGGCGCCATAACCAGGAAGCTCAAGGCGCTGGCAAGGGGCGAGACGGAGTTGGCTGCACTGGTCCAGTCGATCGGCACGGAAGCCGTCGAAGGTATCCGGACCATCAAGTCCTTTCAGCTCGAAGACAAGGCGGTCGCCAGCTTCGCAAAGGCCGTCGGCAAGATGGAAAGGCGCGGCATCCAGATAAACCGGACGTCAGCGTTGATGAGTCCGTTGATGGAGACCGGCGGCGGCGTGATCATCGGGCTGTTCGTCATTTATGCCAGTTGGCAGACCCTCGGCAACGGCAAGACCCCGGGCGAGTTCATGGCCTTCATAACCGCCTTTCTGCTTGCCTATGAGCCCGCCAAGCGGCTGGCCCGCGTCAATGTCGATATCCAGAAGCAGATGGTGGCGGTTGAGCAGATGTATGATTTGATCGATACGCCCGAGCAGCGACAACTCGCAACCGCCGGCGAGCGCCTCACCGATGTCGAGGGCGGAATCCGTTTTGAAGATGTGGCCTTCTCCTACGAAGGCAACAGCCCGGCGCTGCACGGCGTTTCCTTCGAGGTACGGCCCCGTGAGAAGCTGGCGATCGTCGGCCGCTCCGGCGCCGGCAAGACCACCATCGTCAATCTGATCCTGCGCCTCATTGAGCCGGACAAGGGCCGGATCCTCATCGACGGAAAGGACATTTCCAAGATCGGCCTCGCCGACGTTCGCGACAATATCGCACTGGTGTCACAGGATGTCTTCCTGTTCGAAGGCTCGATCCGCGACAACATCCGCGACGGACGCCCGGGCGCCACCGATCAGGAAATCGAGTCCGCGGCGGACCTCGCCCGGGTCACCAGCTTTTCCTCCAGCCTTGAAAACGGGCTCGACACTCTTGTCGGGCCGAGTGGCACCAACCTGTCGGGCGGGCAGAAACAACGCGTCGCCATCGCGCGCGCGCTGCTCAAGAATGCTCCGGTAATCGTCTATGATGAAGCAACGTCCGCGCTTGACGGCGAAAACGAACGGGCGGTCATGGAGGCTGCTTTCGACGATGCATTCGAGCGCACGGTGATCTGCATTGCGCACAGGCTTTCAACCATCAAGGCAGCCGATCGCATCCTGGTGTTTGACGCTGGCATTCTGGCGGACGCCGGGACTCATGACGAGCTTGCCAGGCGCAGCGAAATTTATCGCTCGATCTTTCACCTGGAGGCGTCCGGCCCGATCGTCGAGGGCAGCAAGCAGCTGCGGCAAAGCGTTTTGCGCTGACGGCGATGACCAGTTTTTATCACGGTTCCTATGTCAGGTATGTGATTGCTGGGATAGGCCTGCGATTGCGCCGATACACAAAGGCCGCGCGGACATTGTTTGCCGGCTCCAAGCCTCATTCCGTTCTTGAGCTGCAGGCCAAGGCCGACGCGCTGATCGCGCGCAGGGACTGGACAGGCCTTGAAGCAAGTATCAATGAAATGGCCATCATGGCTGACCGTTCCCGCAACCCCGAGCTGATGCAGAAGGCAGGACAGGCCTTCGAACGGCTGGGCAACTTCGCCCGGGCGGCCGAGCTTCGGCTTACCGCTCGCCGGCTGCGGAAGGGGAAAAATGCCAACGAGTGGACCGGGGAGAACCTCGGTTCGGATACACTGCTGATCGATCTTGTGGAGGATGACCCGCGCAGCCTTGGCCGGGTTATCCGCCACGCGCGACTGGCCGGCGCCGCCGCTGCCTATGCGCAAAGTGCAACAATTCGGGCAGAGCCGCGGCTCATATCAATTCTGCAGCGAACGTTCCCGAAGGCGACCGTGGTCCCGGCGCAGCAGGATGTGATCGGCGACAAACGTGCGACCTTCGAAGATCTCGCCTGGGTGTTCGGACGCGATGCCGAGAAACTTGCCGCCGACTTCGTGCCGCTGCGAGCAGATCCTGGGCTCGTCGAGACATTCCGCAAGCATTATCGCTCGATCACGGATCTGCCGCTGGTCGGCCTCTCCTGGGGTAGCAAATCCCACACCAAGGACGTGCCTGACTTCCCCGAATGGGCACGGTTCATCGCCCAGACACAAGCGACATTCGTTTCGCTTCAGTACGGACAGATCAAGCCGGCGCTGCGGCGCCTGCGCAATGGCAATGACGCGCGTCTTATCTATGACGACAGCGTTGACCAGATGGTCGATATGGACCGGTTCGCTGCACAGGTCGCAGCGCTCGATGCCGTCGTGACGATCAGCAACACGGCGGCTCATCTATCCGGAGCACTTGGTATTCCGACTATTTTCCTGATCGACGACAATTTTCAGACGGCGTGGCCAGTCATCGGCGATCGAACGCCTTGGTATCCGAAGGGCGTCGTCATTCGTAAGGAAGGGCGCGCGTGGTCGGTGGTGCTCGACGAGGTTGGTCAAAGACTCTCGTCGATCTTGACGACGCATTCCGACGCTGCCTGTTGAGGATCGCCGTGCCGAACAGACGATCCGTCCTTCAAAAAGCACAAGCTGCGGACCTGCGCCCGCAAGCAGGCGCGGGCAAGCGGCTACAGACACTTTTTGATCGAGCAAAGGAACTTCTTAAACGGCCCTCGCGTCATGCCAACGAAAGCGTCGAACGGCATATGAGGCTGATGGCGGAGAGCGTCGAGCGAAGCGACTGGAAGGCGGCCCGGGACCATGCGCTGGCACTCGGCCTGCTGGGTGAGCAGCTTGGCGATCGCGGGCTTGTCAAGAAAGCCGGGCGTGGCCTCAGACGTCTCGGCGGCGGGAACCGTGCCTGGCAGTTGATTGCGTCGAGCAAGCAAATGCCAGGCAGGCCCGAATGGGATGGCAGTGATCTTGCGGGTCGCAGGCTTGCCGTCGAGCGCCGCGAAGGCGATCTTGCGATTTTCCTTCAGTTCGCGTCGTTGCTTGGCCCGGTGATCGCGGCTGCCGAGCGATGCATCGTCTCGGTCGAGCCGCGACTGGTGCCACTCTATCGCCGAACATATCCTGCGCTCGATCTCAGGCTGGAGGAACAGGGGGAGGTGGCGGCGGTGGACGCCGATGTCTTCGCCTGCTTCGAGACACTGGCGAAGCACTTCTGGCCGGATGAACCGGCAGCACGCGCGCCCTTCGTCCCGTTGGAGCCGGACCGCCGATTGGTCGCCGAGTTGCGCAGCACCTACCTCGATCGCGGCCCCGGTCCTCTGATCGGCTTTGCCTGGGGAAGCCTGAACAAGTCCAAGGACCTGCCGGCCCTGGACGATTGGCGGGCGTTGCTCGGCAGCCTGCCGGGACGTTTCGTCAGCCTGCAATATGGCGATGTCGGGCCGGCGCTCTCCGAGTTCGAGCACTGGGCGCCGGGACGCATCATCCATGACGCTTCCGTCGACCAGTTGTCGGATATGGACCGCTTTGCCGCGCAAATCGCTGCGCTCGATGCCGTGGTGACGATCAGCAATACCGGCGCCAATCTGGCGGGGGCGCTTGGCGTCCCAACGGTCGTCATGCTCGACGACGGGTTTCGGCTGTCGTGGCCCGCCTTCGGCGAGACCGTGGCCACATATCCAAGCGTTCGACTGGTCAGAAAAGGCGGCCAGGCATGGGCGTCCGCAATGCAGGAAGCAGGTGGACGGATCAGGCAAATCATCAGTGGAGTTGCTGATGGCCGATAGCCGATTTCTTCTCCGGTTGCGCCGCGCTATCGCGCTTGCCGGCTACAAATACAAGGTTTTGTTCCGCAGTCATCGGCGGCAGCTTTTCCTTCGCTGGCGTGACGGCGATATTGCCGATCAGATGGCGGATTATCGGCGAAGCATCGAGGCGCGCGATTGGTCGGCCGCGCTGCCGAAAGCCCTGGCGCTAGCATCGATCGCGAAGTCGAGGGGCGAGGTACATCTGCTCGACGAGCTCGGCAAGGCGCTGATGCGGATGGGCGCTTACGGCCCGGCGGCCGAACTCAAGATCGCCCGGCGCCATATCGTTGAAGGCCGTGTCGAGCGTGAGTGGCTCGGCCAGGATGTCTCGGGCCAGGTACTGCTCGTCGACCTGATGGAGACCGAGAAGCAGGGGCTGGCCACCGCGATCCATCATGCGAGTTCCGTCGGCCGCGCGCTCGCCCGCGCCGCACGATTGATCGTGCTCGTCGAGCATCGGTTGGTGCCGTTGTTTCAGCGGACATTTCCCATTGCCGATGTGCGGGCTGTCGGTCCCGGGAACAAGGCCGCCTACGCCGAGGCGCAGGCCTTCGCCGGCGTCCAGCATCTGACTGCTGTGTTCGAAACCAATGAGGCGACGATCCGGGAGCATTTCGTCCCGCTTAAACCGGATCCGGCGCGGGTCGCTGAACTTCGCGCCCGCTACAGCGAGGACGGCCGGCCGCTGGTCGGCGTCGGATGGGGCAGCTCCAATCCCGGCAAGGACCTGCCGCCGCTGGCGGCGTGGCGTCCCCTGCTTGGCCGACAGGACCTTCGGTTCGTTTCGCTGCAATATGGCCGGACCGAGTCAGACCTGAAAATCTTGACCGATGGCGACCCGACACGTGTGTTGCACGACCCTACCGTGGATCAGCTTGTCGACATGGACATGTTCGCCGCGCAGGTTGCAGCGATGGACGCCGTCGTAACCATCAGCAACACCGGGGCCCACCTGGCGGGCGCCCTCGGCGTCCCGTCGGTCTTCATCCTTGGTGACGGCTTCAAACGTTCGTGGCCAGTGGAGGGCGACCGCACGCCCTACTATCCTTCGGCCGTGCTGGTCTCAAAGCGCGAACGGCCCTGGGCCGAGGTGATGGACGAGGCGCGACACCACATGTGCTCACTCATCGCCTCTAGTTGACTCCGCCACGCCTGGCATCGCGAACGCACTAGGAAGGCCACAGCAGCCAAGTGGTCAAGGGCCTTTTTTTACGGCGAGAACGCTGTAAACTGCCGGCTGGCGGCTGGTTCAAGACTTGGAGGGCGATGCATATCTTTGGGTAGGTCGGGGAACAAGTCGGCTTCTCTTATCAGCGAAGACTTTGTGCAGCGGCTCCTCGCGGTGTACAGGCTTGTGCATCCAGGAAACCTGTTCAGGCGGGGGCGTATCTACGCTCGCGGCAGGGCAGAGACGAGGACGGTCTACTTCGTCCCACACAATCGCAACAATGTTCGTCTGCTGGCTGATGCGGCTCAACTTCTGGTCGACGGCGGCATTCAATGCGTATTCGCGCATATTGACGGATTGAAACGCGGCGGCGTCGCACGCCCTGAACTAAACGCCCGGGGAATGTCGCATATCAGCTTTGCTGAGCTCAAGCGGACGATCAGACCCTGCGACATGCTGGTGACTGGAAATGACTATGCACCGCAATTTTTTAGGCGGTTCATAGATTCTATCAACTTCGGAATGGTCCGTGTGGTCGGCCTCATCGGAGGTGCGAGACTGCTGCAGCCGCATCGATTTGTGAGAGCTGACTACATCCTGTCGATGGGACCGGCAGCGCTGCAGCAACGACGACAACCGACCTACATTGTCGGCTCCCCGGTAATTGAGCGTGCCGTCGAAAACGCGGGCGCCAGGCACGATGAAGGGCTTTTCGTGCTGGTGAACTTCAAGGGGGATATCGAAGACCTCGCAGACCGCCAATCGATTGAAGCGGTGGCAGCCGCATGTGCGAAACTCGGCCTTGCCCATGTCGTTAGTGTCCATCCCACGATGTTCGCAAAAGTCGACATGCCGAACAAATCGCCCGTAGACTTCGCACAACTGCTCCCGGACGCCCTGGCGCTAGTAACTCGCCCAAGCACCACGGTTTACGAAGCGATCGCCTGCGGCATTCCGGTGGTGCTCTTTCCGCTGGTTTCGCCGATGGTCGAGTTCGACAGTCCTATGGGCGCTTTCAAACCAACATGGTCGGAGCATCAACTCGTCGACGATATCCTTGCTGCGGTCAGGTCAAGACCGACCTATTTTGAGCAAAGCCGGGACTTCCTCAATGCCAATCTGTCGATTGATCCAAAGATGCCAGCTTCGCAACGGATCGCCAATGCTTTGATCGATATTTACAACCGCTGATTTGCGCAATCAAAGTGCTCGCAATCGGAGGCCTAGGTTGAGATTGTTGTCCAACTTCTTTGCAAAAAGGCCGCCACTCCTTGTCGTCTCGTTTCCCAAGTCCGGGCGGACGTGGCTGCGCGTAATGCTTGACGATCTGGGCGTCAATGCGGCTTACACGCATGATGGTTCCGACCACAAGGAGCTGCGTGACATTGCACAGATCAGCACCGACAAATCACGCTACAAACGGCAGCGGATCCTATTTCTGACGCGAGACCCCCGCGACACTGTGGTGTCTGGATATTTTCAGGTTTGCAAACGCCATCAGCTGGGAGCAGGTCCGATAGGCGAATGTGTAAGGAGCCCCAAACACGGCGTCGAGAAGATTGCCCTTTTCAATCTGCAGTGGTTCGCAGCCGCAAGTTACATGCGAAAAATTGCGCTTCTGCGCTATGAAGATATGCAGCGGGATACAAACGACGCTTTGCGCAGTGTCGGAAACTTTGTGGGAAAGTCCTTCGACGAGTCCAACCTTGCTGATGTGGTCGTCAGTAGGTCGTTCAAACGAATGCAGCAATCTGAAATCTCAGGAGAACTGGGTGCGCGCTATGGCGGAAAATTGCGACCACGCAATCCTGACGACCCGGAAAGTTTCAAGGTTCGAAAAGGTAAGGTCGGTGGTTATTTGGACTACCTCAGCGTAGATGATGTAGCCTTCTGCGACAATGTACTTGCGCGGCTCGATTACTGGAAGCGGCTCGATGAGGCCTTCCTGCGGCATGGCATATCTTATATCGGCGACAGGGGCAGGTGTGAATTGATCCGATGCATCGGTTTGTCTGCGGATGCGGACATAGCGGCACGACGCCGATAGCTACGATTTTGCCTCATATGCCGATGCTTTTTTGCCATCTAGGTTCTGCTCTCCGGTTCGAGAAGGCCGAGAAGCAGGCCTGGCTGGCCACAGCGATCCATCATGCGAGTTCTATCGGCCCGCGCGCTCGGCCCGGGCCGATCCCCAGATCACGGCCGCCTACGGCCCTGGGCCGAGGTGATGGACGAGGCGGAGAAGAACATGAGGCGCCTGCTCGAGGCCGCTCGAGCCTGACCGTACAAATCAGCAGGGCGGTTGAGCATCCAGGCAGTTTCCTATACTGGTCTGGCCCGGCTGGCGGAGCCGGCAAAAAGCTTTCGAACCGAAGATCTTCCTGCGGAGCCAATGATGTGCGGATTGTTCGGCGTCTATCGTGCCGAGGGCTTTTCGCCCGACGATATCCATCGTGCCGACCAGGCCCGCGACACGCTTGTGCACCGCGGCCCGAATTATGGCGGCGCACGTGTCACCAGCGATCTCTATCACGGGTTTCGGCGCCTCAGCATTATCGACCTCTCGGCGGCAGGCAATCAGCCCATGGTCAGCGCCGACGGGAAGTTCGCGATCACGGTCAATGGTGAGATCTACAACTATCGCGAGCTCCGCGCCGATCTGATTGCCAAAGGCTGCGTATTCACCTCGCAGTCCGATTCCGAAGTTGTGCTGCATGGCTATCGGGTGTGGGGGCTCGAAGGGCTCTGCGAGAAGCTGGACGGCATGTATGCGGCGGTGATCCATGACGGGGAACGCCGCAAGCTGCATGCGATCCGCGACCGGCCGGGCATGAAGCCGTTCTTCTACTTCCATTCGGGACGCCGATTTGCCTGGGCGTCGGAACTCAAAGCGCTGCAGGCCTGGCTCGGCGACGATCTGCCGCCGATCGACGAGACGGCTGTCCTGGACTATCTCGCATGCCGCTATATTCCAGCGCCCAAAAGCCTTTACCGCAATATCTTCAAACTTCCGGCCGCAAGTCGGCTGACATTCGATCTGGAAACCGGCCGCGTCGATGTCGGGCGTTACTGGACCATGCCTACCGAACTCCGCTCGGACAACGACGACCGCCTGGCCGACGGGCTGCGGGACCGCATGCAGGCGAGCGTTGCCGCCCACATGGTGAGCGATGTGCCGGTCGGCTATTTTCTCAGTGGCGGCATAGACTCGGCGGTTGTCCTGTCGCATGCCGTTGCGGTGAACCCCACGGCAAAGGCGTTTTCGATCGGCTTCGAAGATCCAAGATTTGACGAGAGCGCGCAGGCGGCCAAGGTCGCGGCGCTGTTCGGCGCCGAACACGCGATCCGGATCCTGCAGCCGACAGAGCTCGATGACGTCTTCGACCGCACGCGGGAATGGTATGACGAGCCGCTTTCCGACAAGGCCGCCATCCCGGCGTTTCGTGTCTGCGAATTTGCCAGCCGCGACAGGACCGTCGTGCTGACGGGCGATGGCGGGGACGAGCTTTTCGGCGGCTATCGCTCATACAAGCGGTTTAGCGGCATTCGCAGGAAGCAACGTTTCGTCCCGTTCGGTTCACAGAGCGGGTGGCGCCTGAAGGACCGCAATTTGCGCCTGATCACCACGCGTGACCCGGTCGAGCTCTCCATCGCCATTGGCTCCGGCAGAACGAGATGGCAGCGCGACGTCTATCGCGAACGCCTTGCCATCGCTGCTGACTATGATGAACTCGCCCATCTCAGGGCGTGGTGGAAGCCGGAACTCGGACCGTTGCGCAGCCTGCAATATCTCGATTTTCATACCAGTCTGCCCAACAATATCCTGACCAAGGTCGATCGGTTGAGCATGTCGGTTTCGCTCGAAGCGCGTATCCCGTTCCTGTCGCGAACGATGATCGAATATGCGTTCAGCCTGCCGGAGTCGTTTCTTTACAAGGATGGCCAGCTTAAGGGCGGGCTTAAATACGCATATCGCAATGTTTTGCCGGCAAGCACGCTCAAACGTAAGAAGCAGGGATTTGGTCTTCCACAAAGCTGGAAGCGAACGGCCGTGGCTTCGCAATCCGAGGAAAGCTATCAGGAGGCGGTATTGTCCGGTTTCCTGAAAGGCGCCAAGTTTTCGAATGCCTCCGCATAGCCACCCTCAAGGCTGCCAGCATTTCTTTTTCGCCGTGACGGAGCGGGGTCGGGCCATGGGAGCACCGCCGACATGGTGATGCGGACCGGATTCATATGCGGCTGCGGTCATAGCGGCACGACGTTGATCGCGACGATCCTCGCAGCCCATCCCGACGTCTACCTGCCGTTCCAGGAAACCAATGTCTTCTTCAAATGGACGCCGCTGGCGATGTTTCGCTATTGGAAGCTGAAGCGCGCGGCGCGCGGTGCCGGAAAGACCTTGCTGCTTGAAAAAACGCCGCGGCATATCCGTCGCGTCGGCCGTATTCGCCGCCTCGTGCCCGGGGCGCGTTTCGTGATGCCGGTGCGGGACGGGCGCGACGTCGTGGCGTCATTGGCCAAGCGTCTTGGCGATCCAAGGGAGGCGCTCGACCGCTGGATCGGCGACAATGCGCTCGTTCTCGCCGAACAAGGACAGCCGGATGTACTGATCTATCGCTACGAGGATCTGGTCGAGGATCCGGCCAAGATCGTCGAGCGCATCTGCGGCTTTCTCAACCTGCCCTTCAGCCCGGACCTGCTCGACTATCACAGGAAGCCGCAGCAATGGTTCAAGCCGGCCGAAGTCGAACTTGAGAAGCAACATACTGCACTCCGCAACCAGCAGGTCAATCAGCCGATCTATGACGGGCGCGGACGATGGAAGACCGACCTTGGTCAGCAGGAATTGGCGGAGCTTACCGAGGGCCGTGGGAAGCCCCTGATGCAGGCTTTCGGGTACCTTTGAGCGATACGCCCGATATTTTCACTCTGGAAGCGCGCGCGGATAGCCAAACTGATCGAAGTCGCGCTCATATGCGCGATAGATGGAATCCGCCAGTTCTGGCGTGAAGTAGTCGGCAAGCCTGCGACGCGAGGAGGTGTGCAGGGGCGGCATCGCCGCGCGCCGCATATCGTCGCCTGCACCGACATGATCGAGAACCCGTTCGAAATCCTTTGCGAAAGTCTCGGTCTTGCCGATGAGGTCGAACGCAACTCCTGGAACTTCGACAATGTCGCTTTGCCTCTGCCAATGTTTGTCGATGCGCCATGTGGACGTCTTGCAGGCAAAGGCGACGAAATCTGCAAAGGACAGGCTCTTGTCAGCGCCGACAGGCAGCGCCGGATCGGCCCGTTCGCGATGAGCCAGATAGACCTCGACCCTGCCATAGCCAGGCACAAGGGGACGGTCGCGATATTGGTCGGCCCAGCACGACAACAGCCTGGTATAGGGATTGCGAACGAAGGTAAATCGCAAGGCTTCAGCACTTGTCGCCATGCGGTGGAACTGCACGATGCCATGGCGAGGCGCCTGCAACCGTGACGCCTTTCGGTTGTGGACCTTCCAGTTCTGGTCGCTGCGCCACCCCGACACGGTGTCGTTGCCGATCATGGCTGCAAGGTTGCTTCGAATGCGGCTGCTGGCCGCCTTCGGCGTTGCCAGGTATAGGATCTTGAGTTGCGGGACCACGTCGATCAGGTCGTCCGGCAGGTATGCGGTTGCCACGGCCCTGCGGTAGAAGGCGAGGGCTTCCGGATGCGCCCAGGCAAGAAACGGCTCCCGGACCACGTCGCGAAGGCTTTGCAGCCGTGGCCGCAACGAGCGCTCGAGGCGACGGAATGCGCCGAGCTGGCGTTTGCCCGGCACGACATTATCGGGCGAAACATGGCTGGTCGTCATCGGCAAAAACCCTCGCCTTGAAATCAGTCTACCTGTCGTGGCATAGGCCTGTAAGCAGGCAGACTGTCTTTACCGCATTGCCCTATCCAAGGCTGGCTTACGGCGCTTAATAGACTGCGAAGAAACTCCCGCCAAGTTCGAAAGCTCAATTGTGGTGCATAGAGGCATGGCGCGTCGCACGGACTTGTCACAGCACGACCGACGCTTCCGGCCCTGGTGCAGGACAATGATCGCCTTTCGTGCTGCGATGTTTTTCCGGGCGCGGGAAGGCGTTAGACAACGCAAATGTTCCGCCAAGTTTCTTACATTCAATCTCTAACTTGGCAGCGTCGACAGACTTACGCTATACGCCGCGGTGGGCACGGTAAACGGGGGACGAAACCACTCACGGATCGAGCTCGAATGTGCTGAAACGATTTCGGAAAATCAAAACAAAGGTTGGCCGAACGGTCGCCAAAAGGACCATACCGGCTTCTCCGTTTTACAAGCGATACCCGTATGGCGGCAAATTGACGATACTGACCGCCGATCGGCAAGGATTGTTTGATCCCGATCACGGATTTTTCTACAATCGCATTGCGAAGTCGGCCAACTCTACGGTCACAATAAACTTGGCCCAGCTCAAATTTCGCGAAAAGTTCCAGCTCGCCGGCGCGAAGAAACAATTGCTGCAGAGCGACACCCTGTTGCGTCCGTCCCAATTGACCGTCGATCAGGTTGATTCGATTTCGAACGTGTTCGCGTTCACGTTTGTGCGGAATCCCTACAGCCGCGTGCTGTCGGCCTATTTGGATAAGGTCGCGACGGGAAAGAAAAACATCGGTAAGGGCGGCAATATCCCGACTTTCTGTGAATTTTGTGATCTCCTGGAAGATGGCTGGCTGTATGCGGACCTCCATTGGGCTCCGCAGACATCGTCGCTTGTCATGCCCACGTCCGAGTTTGATTTTATCGGTCGTGTCGAAAATTTCGCCGAGGACTTCCAAAAGGTGTGGGATCGGATCAGTGGCGGCAGGCAAATCAGCAACACCATCCACCGCAGCCAAAGCCGAACGGATGCGACGAGCAAGGCCGACGATTACTATGATAAGAGATCGCGCGGGATCGTCTCTAGCCTCTATGCCGAGGATTTTGAGGCTTTCGGCTACTGACGGCAATGCGCGGCTTCTGCTCGGCGGCGCACAGTCTACCTCAGGAAAACGACACTCCAGTCGATCATGTGCAAATCTTCACGGCGTAGCGAGGTCAAATGGCTCTGTCTCAGCATGATCGGCAGGTCCAAGCCGAACCGACAGTGCCGATCCTGTTCGTGCGCCAGCGTTATGCGCCTTTCGGTGGAGGCGAGATCATGCTGGAAAACATCATGGCCGCGTTCGCGGCGCGTCAGCGGCCGGTGGCCGTGCTCTCCGGCGACTGGCCGCGTAATGAAGGGATAGAGTTCATCCATTGCGCCGGCCGCCGCTTTCCGCGTTCGCTGCGGGCGACGTCCTTTGCTCAAGCCGCCTGCCGCAAGATCGCCGAGATGCCACGGGCGCTGGTGCAGAGCAACGATCGCCTCCCGTGCTGCGATGTCTTCCGGGCCGGGGAGGGCGTTCATGCCGCCTATCTTGCCGAGCGGCGGCGTTTCCAGACGCGGCTTGGCAGGGCGGCAATGGCGCTGAGCCCTTTTCACCGCCAGACGCTGCGCCTCGAGCGCGCAACCTATGCCAGCCCACGGCTCAAAGCTGTCATTGCGATTTCGAAAATGGTCGCAGACGACATTGTCCGTCACTACGATTATCCGGCGGAAAATGTGCACCATATCCCCAACGGCGTGGACCTCGACCGCTTCAATCCGCAACTGCGCCAACAGCATCGGACCGCGGTCCGCGCGCGGCTCGACGTCGACGATAACAGGTCGGTCGTCCTGTTTGTCGGCTCGGGCTTTGCGCGAAAGGGGCTTCTTGCACTGATGAGGGCTGTCGCCAGGCTCGATGGCGAGCCGGAATTGTGGGTCGTCGGCCACGATTCGCGCGCCAACGCCTTCAGGCAGGCTGGTGACAGGCTGGGTCTCGGCGCAAGGCTCAAGATGCTGGGGCCGCAAAAGGACATGTTGCCGTGGTACGGCGCGGCCGATATTGCCGTGCTGCCTTCCATCTATGATCCTTTCGGCACAGTGGTGATCGAGGCCATGGCCAGCGGCTTGCCCGCTGTGGTAAGCACCGGCTGCGGAGCGCGCGAGCTTGTCGAGCGGTTCGAGCCGACGCTTGTTTGCGACGCGGCCAGCGAAAGCGACCTCGCTGCAGGGCTCGCGCACGCGCTGCAGTTGTCGTCACGATGTGAGACCGCGACCCGGGTGAGAGCGGCGGCCGAGCATTATGATTTCAACGTCATGATAAAGCGAATGATGGCGCTGTATGAAAGCCTTGATCTGAAATGATTTTCGACTTTGTTGGATTAGGTTAGTACCCTCAGTGCGCTAACAGGCCGGGAGCCGATGCTGCAGATACATTCGAATGACAGCGGCAGCTTTGATGCCGGAACCTTCTGACCGTGCCGGTGCTCTCGGTCGTTATCATCACCCGCAATGAGGAGGCGTCCATCGCGCGCTGCCTTCGTTCGGTGGATTTTGCCGACGAAATCGTCGTTCTAGACAATGACAGCAGCGACAGAACCAGGGACATTGCCGGTGATCTCGGAGCCAAGGTTTTGATGACCCTTGATTGGCCCGGTTTCGGCGCGCAAAAAAACCGTGCGTTTGCCGCGGCAACGGGGGATTGGATCCTTTCGCTGGATGCCGATGAGTGGGTGGAGGCGCCGCTCGGTGCGGAAATCAGAGCCGCAATCGCCGACCCAAAAGGCTATGACGGCTTCGAAATACCGAGAAGATCGCGCTTTTGCGGGCATATTGTCCGCCATGGCGGCTGGTCACCCGATCTGGTGCTCAGGCTATTTCGTCGCCGCTCCGGGCGCTTCAGCGACGATACCGTGCACGAGAAAGTAGTGGTGAACGGGAAGGTCGGGCGATTGTCCCAGCCGATCGAGCACGACTCCATCGCCGACCTGGCGGATGCCCACGACAAGATTGGCCGGTACGCCGAAGCGTCCGCCGCGCGGCTGCTTGCCGAGGGCAAAAAAAGCTCGATAGGCAAGGCGGTTTTGCGCTCTGTCTGGGCTTATATGCGCAGCTATGTTTTCCGGCTGGGATTTCTGGACGGTTCCACTGGGGCGATGGTTGCCGCTTATTCCGCCAGCTACACCTATCAGAAATGGGCGCGTGTGGCATTGGGGAGCGAGGCCAATTCCACCCGAACCAGCAAGACCGAGGCCAGGACAAATCTGTGAGAAACCGGCTTGCGCGACCGCCATTGTTGCCGAGCCATCGCCAACTAGTTAGTGTACGACGGTTAAAATCGAAAGCCAGGGTAGTGAATATGACTGATGCGTTTAGGGTATTTATCGGATGGGACAGCCGTGAGCCGATCGCGTACGACGTCGCGCGCCACTCGTTGCTCAAACATGCGTCGGCGCCTGTCTCCGTCATTCCGATCAAGCAGGACGAGATGCGTAGCCGCGGGCTGTACTGGCGGGAAAAAGACCCGCTCGCCTCAACGGAGTTCACCTACACGCGCTTTCTGACGCCCTTTCTCGCCGGCTACACGGGTTGGGCCCTGTTTTGCGATTGCGATTTCCTGTGGCTCGGTGACGTCGCAGGCCTGCTGAAATATACGGACTCGGACAAGGCGGTCTATTGCGTCCAGCATGACTATACGCCGAAGGCCACGACCAAGATGGATGGCGTGGTCCAGACATCCTATCCTCGGAAAAACTGGTCGTCGTTGATGCTGTTCAATTGCGCGCATCCCTCGGTCAAATCGCTCACGCCAGAGGTCGTGAACCAGGAAAGTGGCGCCTATCTTCACCGAATGCAGTGGGTTGCCGACGAAGATCTGGGCTCATTGCCGGTAGAGTGGAATTGGCTCGAAGGCTGGAACGAAAAGCCTGCTGTCGGCACACCTAAGGCGGTCCACTATACGAGCGGCGGCCCGTGGTTTGCCGAGTGGCAGAATGTCGACTATGCCGATTTGTGGATAGCAGAACGCGACGAATTCCTGGCTTCAGATCAAGCACAATCTTCTCAGAGCGCAGTTCGATAAGCGCCATCGTGTTTGGCAGGTGAGCGCTTCCGAAGTGGAATCGATTTCGTGTCGCGAAGAGCGCAGCAACCAGCCGTCAGACGCTGGGCGTCGACAACAATGCGTGGTGCCGCCTTGGGGCGGGACCGGGGGCGGATTGTGCCTAAATCTGGCGGTTCCGGCCGGATAAGATGCCGCACCAGGTAAGGATCAGCTCGCGGCAATATGATCGGTCTGGGGTCCGTCAGCTCTTTCATCGGCCTAGCCGGCACGCGAAAGTCGACCATGCCGTCATTGCGAAGACGCCTCGATCGTTTTTTGGAAAACCGCGGGCCTAAAATACCGCGGCTGCAGCTGAACCATGTCGAGCGCCTGGCGCTGGTCCGTCGCCATGGTGATTTTTCCCTTGCCTATTCGGCCGCCGTGCAGAAGGGGCTTCATTACTTCGGCGATGCCCAGGGCTACATCGCTTACGGCAGCAAAACGCGACATCATTTCGCGCTCGGTGATCCAATGGCTGCCCCGGCCGATCGGCGCGACTATATCAAACGTTTCGTCGAGGTTGCAGGCAGCCCGTGGTTCGTGCAGATCGGCGAACAGACGGCGCGCGTGCTTGCCGGGCTTGGCTATCAGGTCAACCGCCTTGGCGTCGACACCAGGCTTGTCCTGCCCGGCCACGACTTTTCCGGAAGGCGCAATGAGACAGTGCGCTATTCCGAACGTTGGCTCTTGAGGAAGGGGTTTTCCTTTGCGGAGGACAACGGGACCGTTTTCCTCGACGAGATTGCCAGGCTCTCCCAGAACTGGCGGGCAGACCGCATCGTCAAGCGCTGGGAGATGAGGTTTCTCAACAGGCCCTTTGCCGATCACCTTGGCATCGACATGCGCCGCTTCGTCCTGCACGGTCCGGATGGAGAGCTCGTTGCCTTGCTGGATTTCGATCCGCTGTTCAGTGACGGCAAGGTCATCGGCTACACCACCTCGTTCAAGCGCAAGCACATCGATGCCTCGGCGCATGCCGAGATCGGCCTGACCAAATTTGCGGTCGACCGCTTTCGCAACGAAGGTGTTTCCGTCGTTACCCTCGGCCTGTCGCCGCTGGTCGAAATCGGACCCGGCGGGTTTGTCGAAAGCGATTTCTGGCGGTGCGCTTTCCAGCGCGCCTATGAATCGCCGTGGGTCAATCGCACCCGCTTCAACCTGCAGGGGCAGGCGGCCTTCAAGCGCCGGTTCCACGGTGTCGAAGAGCCGACCTATCTCGCCTTTCGCAAGGGGAGCTTTTTCGAGGCGCTTTCTCTGCTCCGGCTGATCAGGGCCGTCTAGTGCTTGATGGATGGGGCTCGTCGTCTCCCAGTATGGTCGACCTCTAACCGACCAGGCTTGGTTGTTTAGGTGGGAAAGGAAGGCGCGGCGGGATGCAAAAGACCGGCTGCGAAGCGCCGGACCGTTCTTGCGATCGTCCCCAGTCCCCGCCGGGGCACTTTTGGTAGCCTGAGAACGGCTCCACATCAGCGCCAAGGGTTCGGATTCACGGTTGCTGCAGCGTACCGCCAGGAATAACGAGGGTACCTTGGCCTGGCCTTGAGTATCTGAAGCCTATGAAGAACAAAGCGACGATGATCAAACAAATGACGATGACCGCGACGACGCTGCCAGGACGGTGTCCGGTATCTGGCGGTTGGACCATTGCCTTCCCGCATGGCTATCGCCGTTGACCTTCTTCATTCTCCAGCCGAGCATGACGACTGTCAATGGATGCAGGAGTTGCGCCCGTCATCTGTTGCGCGAAATGTTTCCCGTGGGTTAGTGGCAGCGCGTTCAGTTGGCCAAATGATCGATCAACCTCTCCCCGTTCACGGGAGAGGGTATCGTCCTTCGACGAACTCCCGAGGAGGTGGGCGGCGCGGACTCAACCAATATTACGGGAAGACCGCCGCGTATTCGCTGCGGAAATCCCCGATGACGTCGTCGACCGTCATGTCGGGGTCGCCCTGGAATGTGTACATCGTATTCCACACCGAGTTCAGCCAGTCGGTGTCGGATATGTTGAAAGGATTCTGGACGCTGAAGCCGGGCTTTTTCAGCGAGTCGAGGACGAGCTGGTTGCAGGCGTCGAGCTTGTCGGTCGGAACGTCCAGGCGCACCGGGCTCGATCCCTTGATGGAAGCGAACTCGGCGTTGATCTTGGGGTCGACGACGGTACCGGCGAAGTCGAGCTCTGCCTTGAGCACGTCATCGGGCTGGCCGCCGAGAATGCCGAACGCATCCACCGTCACCGATAGCGCCTTGGTGCCGGGAATGTTGATGCAGCCGAAATCCTCGCCGAGCACCTTCTTGTTGGCCTTCCACTGACCCTTCATCCAGTCGCCATGGATCTGCATGAGCGTCTTGCCCGAAATGACCGTGCTGGTCGTCTCGTTCCATTGCCGGTTCACCCAGCCCGCGTCGGCCTGGCTGGTGATCTTGCGGAACATGTCGATCGCGTCGCGAAGGCCTTTCTCGTCGAACACAGTCTTGTCAGGCGTTTCACCATAGAAGCGGTTGTAGATGTCCGGGCCGGCGACGGCAGCGACCAGGGCATGAAAGAGATAGCCGGCCTGAAACGTGTTGCCGCCCACTCCGATGAAGGTGAAGCCGGCCTGCTGGACCTTTTTCATGTCGGCGAACATATCGTCGAGCGAGGCCCATTCGGTCGGGTCGACGCCGGCCTCGGCGGCGACCTTCTTGTTGTAGTAGATCATCCCGTCGATATGGACGCCGGTCGGGATTTTGCGGATCTCGCCGTCGACCTTGATTGACTTCAAAACCGTTTCGGGAAAATTCGGCGTCGCCCCGATCTTGTCGAAATAGGCGTCGAGCGGCTCGCCCAGTCCGCGTTTGGTCAGATCGCGATAAAGGCCAGGCTCGGAGTTGATGAACAAATTGGGTGGTGTGCCGGCGACGATCAGGCTGACCAGCGGGCTGGAGCCGGCCTGCTCGTGCGGCACGGCCATCTCGGTAATCTTATTACCTTTCGCTTCGAACGCCTTGACGATCACGTTGAGCGCGCCGATCTCGCTCTCATTCGACCATGTATGGAACAGTTTGAGCTCGGTGGCGGCGG